>NZ_JAYSCO010000096.1:0-12362 GCF_041914865.1 Pseudoduganella sp.
CCCCCGCTTCATTAGCTAAAATTACCCGACGCGACATCTATCCTGACATAGGGGGGAAGCTCTTTACTTTCAGAGCTTCGCGGGTATTATTGGTAACCGCGCCAGTATCGTTCGACGTGCCACAACGGCAAATCACCTATTGCAATACGAATACCGTCAATAACGGATTCATACTGGTCGGAGTTAAATTTCGACCATCGAATTTTCCTTGCTGCAGCCCATACCTGCCTTTGACCACCAATGGCGCCGTCGTACAATTCATCCAGAAGTAGGCTGTCGATGGGCGGATGAAGTGCGGCGACATTTGCGTGCGTTTGATGCCCGGCGCAAACGAATGCCCCTTTCAGATAGACATTGATTAGTTTGGCGGCGACGCCATGCGTGAAGCCATTCAAGCCCATTGCGTTGGCTGATTGGATAGCAGCATTTCTCCATTCACGGTGCTTGTTGTCCAAATCCTGGGGCGAAGGCAACAACGAGGGGCTAGCGATAAGCAACGGAAGTCCAGTCGCGTCAACGATACTCTTCCCTTGAAACACGCTAAACCGGCAGGACTTGGTACTTGCCGCGCGACTAGCCGCCCAGGCGGCGTACCGATGTTTGTGTTCTTCGATGGTGTAAGACACTCACTCTCCTTGCAATCCATAGTGATGTATATCCGGGACGCGTTAGCGCCTCCGCAGTACTACGACAACTTCCAACGCCTGTCATCGGCCGAATACGGCCCACATGGTCACAATAATATCTTGCCTGCGCGCAATGCCCATAATTTGTCACGTCCTATGGGACTTTATCGCACTGAGTCCGGTGGACCGCAGAGTTATGTTTATGGGCTAATGAGTGCACGTATTGCGTTCCTGTAGCCCACAAGTGCGATTGCCAATATTGAGCTCGCTGGTCGGAAGTCCTTGGTCGCGTGGAGAAAGCGCCTTTCATATCAACGACTTGCATTTTCAAGATTTTTTTCACAACCAGCGCGGAAGATTCGTTTGGTCCTCCGGAATAGGATCAGATCCGTTGCGATTTACGGCAACATCCCATCAACTTTTCGAAAGGAAAAAATCATGGCCAAGTCCACTGCGAAATCTCCTGCCCGTACTCCTATGACCACCGCTGCAGCTGCCCGAATTCAGAGCGCTACTGCACGCGCCAACGGCGGCAAGGTTGCCTCAGACTCCTTTGCAGCCCGTGCGCTTTCTGCGGCAGCTCATAACGCCAATGCCGGTGGCAAAGGCACCGGTAACCAGTAACATCCAACAGCCCCTGGGCGGCAGACTGTCCAGGGGCGGGAGAGCACTGTGAAATACTGTAAAGACCGAGCCATTTCCGATTTTGTGTGCCGGCTGATAGAAGAGGGCTGGAGTTATCATGCTGGTCGCTGCCATGGAAAGCTAATACACCCTTCTGGCCGTAGAATCCCGGTTCCTTGTACTCCAAGCGACTATCGAGCATTCCACAACTTCAAGCGTGACATCCGCAAACTGCTAAGGTGCTGCTGACATGAGTACAGACAAGAAGCCTTCGCCACCGTATCCTCGACTGGGCGAGCTCTATCGGGCATTGGCGGTGGCACTTGGAACCAAGGGCAATAACTCGTATGTAGACGAACTCGCCCGCAACGGCGAGTTCAACTGGCGACTACTTCCTGCGGTAAGGAACGAGCTTATAGTAGCGCCGCTGGCCAAGTACGTCGACGCTGAATTTTCAAACATGGTGGATAAAGTCATAGCTCACGTCCATAGGAACTATGTGGGTCTCGTATCGACCGTCGCGCTGGATAGTCTCAGTCGTGATGAATCCCTGCCGTTGCTTGTCGAGCACTACTTTGCACTGCACGCACTTGGTCTGATATTTGCCGTAAAACGTGGATTTGATGGCCCAGAATTGATGCAGTTACTTGACCCTGACCTGCATCCAGTTGCGGTGGTCTTAGCCTGGTTGGATGAGGGCGAGCCCATTCCCTTGGCAAAGCTGGCCTATCCAAAAACAACCGGTACTGATCGCGACAATATGGAGAAGTATCGGAAGTGGGCGAAGGGAATCGACCTTCCAGACCTTCAAAGCATCGTCAGATTTTCCGCATCACTGCAAGCAGCCGATGCTAACAAGGAAGAAAAGTGCCAGAATATGCGTCGCTGGATATTGATTGCGCGAGCTCTCGCACACTTGGAGCGCGAGTCTCCTATTCCTTTCCGAGCAGCGATGCGTCGGCACCTGCTACTTGGGATGCCGGACTTCGACATTGGCAGAGCCCTTTCCAACGCCGTCATTGAATCTGGCAAGCGTTTCTCTGCGCTGACCATGCCTGCGTTGACGCTTTATGAAAGGTTGAAACGTACCACGTCGAAGGAGATCGGCGAGCGGGACAAGCTCGAATCGCAACTGGATCAATTTGCATGCATGACACCGGAGCTCGACCCAGAGCGCCGGACTCAATTTCATATCGAATGGATGCGCGGGCGCTGGCACGTGCTCTCTGGGAAGTTTGAACAGGCACTCCCACACTACGAAGTTGCCGCAGAACTGGCCAACTACCGGGCCGGAGAGCAGCAAAAGAAGATTATTGAAGAGACTTTGGTATTGGCAGGCCATCTTCGAAAAAGAGCATTGATTAAGCGGCTTAAGCATCGGGCTGTGGCATTTGGCCTGTTCCAGAACCCACGTGGTGATGACGTAGTGGAGGATTGGGAAATCGAACATCTCAGCCAACAATTCCACTCCGTGTTTCCTGCACAAGGAAGGTTCCCAGAGTCACGTACAGAAGGAGATGATCGCGCACCGCTGCCATTCCTGGCGTTCGATGAAGAAAAAATATCAAACATTAAGGTTGATCCTCGCAATCCAGATCGAGTGGTTTCAGTCAGATCCCTCGATGGACAAATTCGCCGCTGGTCACAACTTCGACTTTTTGCTGGTTTTAACCGATTTGAAGAAGTAAAGACCTTGCTCGACCTAGGAGCGTCCGTGGATCTGCTGGATGAGTGCGGTGCCTCTGCGCTTCTCTGCGCCATCCTGCAAGCAGATCAAACCAGGGATCGTCGAGTATTGGACTTGCTTTTAGAGTGCCCCCATTCCGCCTTGGCGCTCAATAGCGCGACCACGAGAAAACAATTGACACCCTTGCTGTGCGCCATTGATTTGGGCGAACCAGATGTAGTGGAGAAATTGCTGAGGATGGGTGCCTCAGCTGACCTCCGAGGGAAAATTGTCGACCACACTCCGCTCTATCATGCATTGCAGCGGCTAGGGGCAGTTCAGAAGCCAGGGAAGCTCCATAATTTTCTTCTTCATTCGCTTGAGGAGAGCTCGGACATCATGCTGAAAGACGTCCTTCGGCGCTGGAACATCGAACCGGCCGGCGTCTTTGGTGAAGGAGAGCGTCTGCATAAACTCCTTGATGTACCAAGATACGCTGAAATCGCTAACAAGCTGGTGGAAGCCATGGTTGCGCAGAACAGCAACAAGCATTCCCTTCCCAGTCTACTTAGGATCATTGAGCTACTGCTACAGCATAAGGCGAATCCAAACTCTCACCACCACTATCCTGAAGCCGGCCGCACGCCCTTGATGTTAGCTGCCGAGAGTGATTCTACGGTGGCATTTGATCTGATGCTCCGATATAAAGGAGACCCCTTCCAGACGGACAAAGCAGGTATGAATTGCCCCAAGATTGCTATCGCTTTTGGGTCTTCCGAAGTGCTCAGGTACATGCGTAGTAAGGGGATCATGTAACAACCGTGTAGGACGAATGTGGCCGGCAGTGGAACGATGCATGAACGATCAGGAAGTCTCAAAAAACATGTGAAGACTATCATGCTGGGCCACGAAGCCGTTCGCGGAAGCCGCCGGCCCAAGCGCGCCACGTTGCCTGCTACACTGTTGCGATATCGACAAACGCCAGGAATGCCGGGAGATGATGCCAACGCTTGAAGAACGCTATCGTGGTTGCCTGCTAGGGCTGGCCTGCGGAGATGCCGTGGGGACGACGGTGGAGTTCATGCCGCGCGGTTCGTTTGCGCCGGTGACGGGGATGCGCGGCGGCGGGCCGTTCGCGCTGGCGCCGGGGCAGTGGACGGACGATACGTCGATGGCGCTGTGCCTGGCCGAGAGCCTGCTGACCAAGGGCGGCTTCGATGCGCATGACCAGATGGTGCGCTACCTGAACTGGTGGCAGTGGGGCTACCTGAGTTCGACCGGCGAATGCTTCGACATCGGCATGACGGTGCGCCAGGCGCTGGCGCGCTTCCAGGCCAGCGGCGATCCTTTCGCCGGTTCCAGCGATCCGCAGTCGGCCGGCAACGGTTCCCTCATGCGCCTGGCGCCGGTGGCCATGTTCTTCCATCCCTCGCAAGCGGATGTGCTGGAATATGCCGCACTGAGTTCGCGCACCACGCACGCGGCGCCGGAGGCGGTGGAGTGCTGTCGCCTGTTCGGCCTTTTGCTGTCGCGCGCGCTGGCCGGCATGCCGCGCGATGAGTTGCTTGATGTGGGGGCGGAGGGCTTTGCGGAATCGAAGGTGGCCCGGGTGGCGGCGCGTGCTTATGCCGGCAAGGCAAGCGATGCAGTGACCGGTTCGGGCTATTGCGTGGCCTCGCTGGAGGCTGCCCTGTGGTGCTTCGCCCAGCACGATGATTTCGAATCGACTATCCTGGCGGCGGCCAACCTGGGCGACGACGCGGACACCACGGCGGCGATCGCGGGCCAGCTTGCCGGGGCATACTACGGCGCCGGGCGGATTCCCGCAGCCTGGCTGCAGCAGCTGCATATGCGGGACGACATTGAATCGATGGCGGGCGCCCTCTTGAGAAGGGCCGCAGAAAGGCATTGAATGAGCGAGCAATACAAGCATATTGTGAAACGCCAGCAGGCCGACGAGGCGCAAGGCACGTTTTCGCATCCATGGAACCCTAACTCGGAGATTACCGGCTCGCAGCTGGCGCGCATGGCCGGGTTGAAGCGCGCCATGGTCAGCATCGGGCGCCTGAAGCCGGGCAAGGAGTCGTTTGCCTACCACCTGCACCATAACGAGGAAGAGTGGATCTACATCCTGTCCGGGCGCGGCGTGGCGCATATCGATGGCGAGGATTACATGCTGGAGCCGGGCGACTTTGTCGGCTTCCCGACGCCATCCAAGGCGCACCAGCTGATCAACCGGGGCAGCGAGGACCTGGTCTACCTGATGGGTGGCGAGAACCTGGAGAGCGAGGTGGCGGACTTCCCGGCGCTGGACCGGCGCATGGTGCGCACCGGCGACAAGATCAAGATCTACAAGCTGTCCGAAGGCAAGGACTTCGGCCCGCTATGAGCTTCGCGGACGAAATCGCGGCGGCGCGCACGCGCATGGCGGCCGGCGAGCTGGAGGCGGCCATGCGCCACCTGGAACGCGCCCATGTGATCGGCCAGCTGCAGGTGTGGCCGCACGTGCTGTCGCATTGGCTGATGCTGAAGATCGAGCTGCGGCGCGGCCGTCCGCTGGCGGTGCTGGGCCAGCTGGTGCGCATCGTGCTGGGCGCGCTGGGATCGGCGGTCAGCGTGGTGCCGACCGGGAATACCGGCGGCAGCGATATCAGCATGTTCAAGCGCCTGCCGGTGCCGCCCGAGCTGCAGGCGGAGATCGACGCCACGCAGCGCAAGGCGGGAAAGCAGCCGCCTGCGGCTTAACGCGAGGCGTCGAGCGATTCGGCGCCGGTCATCAGCGATTCCACCGCGCGCTCAAACAGCGGTGCGTATTCGAGCGGCCGCAGGCTGCCTTCGCGCATGGCCGCCAGCAGCGCGGCGCGCGAGTACACCAGCGGCGCCGGCAAGCCAGCGCCGGTGAACAGGAAGCCGGCATTGCGCGCGGTGACTGCATCCAGCCGCAGCGGCAGGTAGCTGCCGCCGGACAGCAGCTCGAAACCGTTGCCTGCGCGCGCCCATTGCAGCCATTCCTCGTCATGCGCGGCGGAGGCCAGCACCGGGTCGGGCTGCACCGTCGCCTGTTGGCCGTGCAGCGCGAACTCGGCGCGGAAGTGGTCGTGGCCGGGCAGCGCATCGGCGCCGCCGGCATCGTGCGCCGCCAGCGCTTGCGCCACGCTGGCGCCCAGGCGCTCGCGCAAGGCGGCGATGCTGAGGCGCGGCGTGGTGGCGGGTGCCAGCTTGTTGGCCATGACATCCATATGCAGCGACACCAGCTGGTCCAGCGCCGCCTGCGCCACGCCTTCCGGCATGCCGATCGCGGCCAGGCCGGCGCGCAGTTGGCGTCCCAGGCCGGGCAGCAATTTCATCAGCGCGGCGCGTTCTTCCGGCGCCTGCTTTTCCTGTCCGCTCCACACCAGTTCCGGCAGCAGCTGGCTGAAGCCGGGCTGGCTGCCCTGGGTGTGCGCCATCACCTGGGCCCAGGTGCCGCTGATGAAGTCCACCATGCGGCGGTCGATGCTGACGGTCTCCAGCTGCCCGCGCAGGGTGTCGGCGATGGCGGCCACTTGCGGCGCCACCTGCGCCGCGCGTTCGAAGGCGGGCATGCAGCGGCGCACGGCCGGCTCGCACTCGCGCAGCAGGCTGGCGAGGAAGCCATCGAATTCCAGTTCCGCGTCGGCGAAGACGGCCGGATCGTGTTCGTACTGCTGCAGCACGCGTTCGACCAGGCGCTGCACCTCGCCCTGCAGCGGCGCCAGGAGCGGCGAGCTGGCGCCGATGCCGGCGGCGGCGGAGCCGATCCGGTCCAGCAGGCGGCGCGCCGGGTGGTCGGCGTTCTGCAGTACCGACTGGTCCTGCAGGGCGGCGCGCAGGAAAGGCGTGTGCAGGCGGCACAACTGCGCGCGCAGCGCCGGCTGCAGCAGTTCATCGTTGAGGATGAATTCGAACAGCATGCCGGCCAGTTCCGCCACCACGCGCTGCGGGCCGGGCGGCAGGCCGGCCAGGCGTTCGCGCAGGGCCAATGGCGCCGGCGCGCCGGCTGCGCTGGCGGAGGCATGCTCGTGCTGCAGCTGGCGCAGGGCGCCATCGAGCTGCAGCTGGGCCGGCGCCTGCGCCGCGCGGGTGCCGCGCCGCAGGCCGGCCGGGTTGAACAGGCTGTACACCAGCTCCTGCAATTCCTGGTTGGGTTCCACGTGCTGGCGCACCGCGCCCAGCGCCGCCACGCGCCGCCGCATGGCCTGGTCGGCATCGGCCAGACCGGCGGCGGCGCGCTGCCAGTCGCGCCGTTCGCGCTCGCGCCGGCCCAGGGCGGACGGGCGCGCCAGCAGGCGCGAACGGATGCCGCGCGATTCGAATACTTCGCGCAGGCGGGTGTAGAAGTCGCCCAGCTCCGCCGTCATGGTTTGCGACAGGGTGTCGAACAGCAGCTTGCTGTGCGCCTCGTCCTCCACCATGGAGTGCAGCGCATCGTACAGCGTGCGCGCCAGCAGGTAGGGGCGGAAGGGGTTTTCGCGCTCGCGCACCTCGCTGTCGCCGTGCATCTGTGCGATGATCAGGTTCAGGTGGCCGAGACTGAGTTCGTCGGCGTCGCGCAGGCGCAGCAGCAGGCGCTCCACTTCGATCTGGCGCGTCATGACGTCGTCATCGACCAGGGTCAGGGTATCGGCGCGGAAGTCGTGCAGGCCAGTGCGCAAGTCGGTGTGCATGGTCTGCATGGCGCGAGCGAGCAGGCCGGCATAGGCGCGCTCCATGCGCGCGCGCAGGGTGGCGCCCTGTTCGCGCAGGAAGACGCGGCAGGCGGCGGGGGCGCGCTGCTCGCCGGCGGGCGCCGTGCGCACGGCTTCGCCCAGGACCTCGTCGGCCCGGTCGGTCATCCGGCGGCACAGGGTGGCAAATCCGGTTTGCGCTTCTTCAAGGGCGAGGGCAAGCACCCGTTTCAACGTTTGCATAGGGCTTAATTCTATCCAAATGTTGCAGACAAAAGGAGTAATTCCAAGCAAGATTATGTGTCAAAATGTACATTTAAGTGGAGTTTTTTACATGCGTTTTGTTTTGTTGACAGCATTGATGCTGGCTGCGGCGTCGGCGCAGGCCGATGTGTCGCTGGTGGCGGCGATGAAAGAGAAAGCGTTGTTGTCGGTGAACGGCGGCTCGCCGCGCACCTTTGCCGTGGGCGCGACCCTGCCCGATGGCAGCAAGCTGGTGGCGGTGACTCCGGAATCCGCGACGCTGGAGGATAAGGGCAAGCGCTATACGGTGCGCCTGGGCGAGTTTGCCGCATCGGGCGGCGGCACGGCCGCCAACGCGCTGGTGCTGGCGCCGGATGCCAATGGCCATTTTTCGGTGGTCGGCGAAATCAACGGCAACCCGGTGAAGATGCTGGTCGATACCGGCGCCTCGCTGGTTTCGATCCCGGCGCCGATGGCGCGCCAGTTCGGCATCGACTACCGCCTCAAGGGCCGCCGCGCCTTCTCGCAAACGGCGGCCGGCCCGGCGGAAGTGTGGATCGTCAAGCTCGATCGCGTGCGCGTGGGCGAATTCGAGTTCGCCAATGTGGAGGCCTCGATCAATGAAGCAGGCCTGCCGGTGGTCCTGCTTGGCAACTCGGTGCTCAAGCGCCTTGATATGAAGACCGAGTCGGGGATGCTGACGCTGTCCAAGCGTTTCTAGCATACAGCGCCGCCACCACGTCCGACTGCGTGACGATGCCCGCGAAGCGGTCCTCGTGGTCCAGCACCGGGATGTGGTGGAAGCCGGAATCGGCCATCAGCGGCACCAGCTCGGTGACCGGCGTATCGAGGCGCGCGGTGCGCGGCTGCCGCACCATGATCTGTCCCACCACCTCCGGCTTGTCCGAATGGCTGCTGGCGGACGGCCGCAGGAACTCCCTTAACTGGCGGCGCATGCCGTGGTAATCATCCAGCCCGCCGTGCGTCATGAAGTCGCTGGTGGTGACGATGCCGATCACGCGCCGCACCCGGTTCAGCACCGGCAGCGCCGCCACGCGGTGCTGGCGCATGTCGCGCCAGGCCTCGGCCAGCGGCGTGGCGAATTCCGCCGTTACCACATCCTTTGACATGATGTCGCCGCAGGTGATGATGCCGAAGCGGCGCTGGTAGGCGCGCTGCTCGGTTTTCAGCAGCAGCGCTTCCAGGTCGTCGCGGCTGATATCGAGCACCTGGTTGTACTGGCGCAGCACGGCATCCAGGTCTTCCGGCTGGAAGCCGAAGCGCGCGGTCGGCACGGCATCCCTGGTGGCGTGCGGGTTGGGGTGGGCCAGCTGCTGCTGGTGCGGGTAGCGGCGTCCGGTCAGGTTGTTGTAGGCCATGGCGGCCAGCACCATCAGCACGCTGTCCAGCAGCACCGGTCCCAGGGCGAAACGGTAGCCCATGGCGTGCACCGCCGGGCCGCCGATCACCATCATCAGCGCCGTGGCGCCGCCGGGCGGATGCAGGCAGCGCAGCGCGAACATGGCGGCAATCGCCAGCGGCGTGGCCAGCGCGGCGGCCAGCGGGCCGGCGCCCAGGTACTGCACGCAGGCGGCGCCCACCAGGCCCGACACCACATTGCCGCCGATGACGGACCAGGGCTGGGCCAGCGGGCTGGCGGGCAGGCAAAACAGCAGCACGGCGGAAGCGCCCATCGGCGCCACCAGCCAGATGGCGTGCTCGCCCAGCAGGTAATGCGCAAAGGCGCTGGTCAGGGCCAGGCCGAGCAGGGCGCCGGCGCTGGCGCGCAGGCGTTCGCGTTGCGAGGTATTGCTGCGCGCGGGAAGGAGGGAAGTGAGCCAGGATTTCAGCATCCCGGCATTATCCCACGGCCGCGCCAAGCTTTCAGGCGCCGGCGCCGTGCGACACCAGGTCCAGCGGCAGGCTGGTGGTGTACTTGATCTGCTCCATCGAGAACGCGGACGACACGCCGGTCAGCTGCGCCGCCTTGATCAGCTTCTTGTAAAAACGGTCATAGCCTTCGATATCGGTGGTCACCACCTTCAGCAGGTAGTCGACGTCGCCGCTCATGCGGTGGAATTCCTGCACCTCCGGCAGCGCCACCACGGCGGCGGCGAATTTGGCCAGCCATTTCTCATCGTGCTGGCTGGTGCGCACGCTGACGAACACCGTCACCGGCAAACCCGCCTTGCGGCGGTTGACGATCGCCACGCGGCGGTCGAAATAGCCATCCTCCTCCAGCCGCTTCAGGCGCTTCCAGCACGGCGTGGTCGACAAACCAACTTTTTCCGCCAGCTCGGCAACGGACAGCGTGCCATCCACCTGCAGGGCGCCAAGGATGGCGTAGTCGTAGCGGTCAAGATCGTTCATTTTTGTTTATATCGATATTTGGAATGCTTATTCTACATTGCGGCTGGTTTGGGGTAATTTTGGAATAAGCGATTCGGCGCCATTTCGTACACTATTTAGCATGAGCAAAGAAATTTACCTCGACGGGAATGCCACGACCTGCGTGCTGCCGGCTGCGATCGACGCGGCAGTGCAGGCCATGCGTGACTGTTTTGGCAATCCAAGCAGCACCCACGCCACTGGCCTCAAGGCCAAGGCCATGATGGACAGCGTGCGCCAGCGCGCCAAACGCCTGCTCGGCGTCGGCAGCGGCCGCATCATGTTCAATAGCGGCGCCACGGAAGGCATCCAGACCGCCGTGCTGTCCGCCCTGTGCGCGTTGCGCGAACGGCGCGAGCGCGGCGACGCCATCGGCAGCCTGCTGGTCTACGGCGCCACCGAGCACAAAGCCGTGCCGGAAGCGCTGGCGCACTGGAACCGCCTGTTGGGGCTCAACCTCGAACTGAAAAAACTGCCGGTGGGCGGCGACGGCCGGCACGACCTGCAAGCCCTGCGCGCGCTGGCGCCGCAGGCCGCCTTCGTCTGTACCATGGCGGCGAACAATGAAACCGGCGTGGTCAGCGACTTGGCCGGCATTGCCGCCGCCCTGCAAGAAAGCCAGGCCCTGTGGATGGTCGACTGCGTGCAGGGGCTGGGCAAGCTGGCCCTGGACCTGGGCAGCACCCGCATCGACTACGCGCCATTCTCCGGCCACAAGCTGTACGCGCCAAAAGGCATCGGCATGCTGTATGTGCGCGAAGGCGCGCCGTACACGCCGCTGGTGATGGGCGGCGGCCAGGAAGCCGGCCTGCGTTCCGGCACCGAAAACATGGCGGGCATCGCCGCACTGGGCGCCGTGCTGGCCGCGCTGGAGCAGGGCGATACCTTCCGCACGCCGGCCGAACTGCACGGCTTCCGCGAAAAACTCGCGGCCAGCCTGCGCGCCGCCTTCCCCGGCATCGTCTTCAACGCCCCGTTTGAACAGGCCTTGCCCACCACCCTGAACTTCTCCGTGCCCGGCCTGTCGAGCAAGGAATTGCTGGACGTGTTCGACGCCGCCAACGTGCGCGTCAGCGCCGGCAGCGCCTGTTCCGCCGCCAAGGCCGCGCCCAGCTATGTGCTGGACGCCATGGGCCTGCCGCACTGGCGCAGCAGCAGCGCCGTGCGCATGTCCTTCGGCCCGCTGGCCAGCGCCGACACCATCGACGAAGCCTGCGCCCGCATCGAACGCTGCGGCCACGCCCTGCGCGCGGCGGGCCTGCTGGACACCCCGGCCGGCGGCGCCAGCGCACCGGAAGGCGTGCTGCAACTGAGCCTGGGCGGCAACCACACCTGGCTGCTGCTGGACGCGCCTTCGCGCCAATGCATCGTGATCGACCCGCAGCCCGAACTGGCCGAACGCATCGACAGCCTGCTGCGCAGCCACGGCTACCAGCCGCCGCTGCGCCTCAGCACGCGCAACGGCGCAGGCTGGCCGGACGCCGGCGACATCCGCGCCTTCGGCGCGCACACCGTGCAGCGCGTGGCGCTGGAGGGCGGCCAGCATGCCTACCTGCTGTGCAGCGGAGCGCAAGTCGATTACGCCTTCACCGGCCTGGCCGCGCTGGCCGCACTGGAAGGCAAAGTGCCGGCCGACGCCCTGGTATGCGCCGGCCGCGAAGAAGTGAATGCCTGCTGCACCAGCCTGCGCGCCGAAGCACAGGCGGCCGCCGCCAACAGCGATATGCACCTGGACAGCATCGCCCTGGCGCACCTGCTGGAAGCGCACCCGCAAGCGGTGCTGGTCGATGTGCGCGAAGCGTATGAACAGGCGGCCTGCATCCCGGGTGGACGCGCCGCGCAAAGCGTGCCATTGAGCCGACTGGCCGCCTTCGTGCCGGCCTGGCTGGGCGCCGCTGACCAGCCGCCGCTGGTGTTCTTCTGCCGCAGCGGCAACCGCAGCGCCAAAGCCGCGCACTGTCTGCGCCGCCTGGGCTACCGCAACGCCTACCACCTGAGCGGCGGCATCGCCCTCGCATCACCGGCCCTCGCCCTGGCGGCCTGAACCACAAGTTTGAAAGTTGTATCCTGTTTGCGGCGGCCCTCGGGTCGCCGTTTTTTTTAGATTCGGGGTCAGGTCTGACAATCGGA
>NZ_JAYSCO010000097.1:0-12345 GCF_041914865.1 Pseudoduganella sp.
AACTCTCGACCTCAACCTTGGCAAGGTTGCGCTCTACCAACTGAGCTACTCCCGCTTTGCATCGCTGCGTTGTCATCAACAGCAGGCCAGCATTATAGATGATCTAAACCGGGTGTCAAGGGGCAATATTGTTATTTACGTTAACGTGCCCGAACGTTCCTTGATCAGGGGCCACGCCTTCTTGAGGTAGTAGAACATGGACCACACCGTCAGCACGCTGGCCAGCCACAGCAGCATGTGGCCGATCACGCGGGTATCGATGGCGCCGAACAGCACGTCCTGGTACAGCAGCAGCGGGATGGCGGTCATCTGGGCGGCGGTCTTGATCTTGCCGATCGAGTGCACGGCGACCGATTTAGAGGCGCCGATCTGGGCCATCCATTCGCGCAGGGCGGAAATCGTGATTTCGCGGCCGATGATGACCAGTGCCAGAATCGGGTGCCAGGGGTCCTGGCGCAGGTTGACGATAACCAGCAGCGCTGCGGCCACCATCAGTTTGTCGGCTACCGGGTCGAGGAAGGCGCCGAAGGCGGAGGTCTGGTTCCAGCGCCGGGCCAGGAAGCCGTCAAACCAGTCGGTGACGGCGGCGACGATGAAGATGGCGGTGGCGGTGGCGTTGCGTTCGTGGGCGGAGAGCCAGGTGTCCGGGAAGTAGAACACGCCTACGACCAGGGGAATCAGCGCTACGCGCAACCAGGTCAGCAGGATGGGGATGTTGAAAGGCATATGCGGTGTATAAGAATTGTAATGACGCGCCGCTAGTGTATAACGCCGGGGCGGGTTAGGCCAGTTTGGCTTGAAAACCGTTGAACCGGGAAACCAGGGTACGGCCCAAGGGCCGGACCCTGGCCGGCGGCGGGTGCCTATCGGGGTCCGACCCTGCGGGTCGTACCCCGGTTTCCCGGTTTTCAGTGCAGCTGTCGATAGATCTCTTCAGCCAAGGTATCGGAAATCCCCTCTACCGACTTCAAGTCTTCGACACTGGCGTTCATCACGCCTTTCAGCCCGCCGAAGCGCGCGAGCAGCTTCTGGCGCCGTTTCGCGCCGATGCCTTCAATCTCCTCCAGGCGCGAAGTCTGGCGCGCCTTGGCGCGTTTGGCGCGCATGCCGGTAATGGCGAAGCGGTGCGCTTCGTCGCGGATCATGGCGACCAGCATCAGGGCGGCCGACTCCTTGCCCAGTTCCTGCGGCGCGCGTCCATCGACGAACACCAGCGTTTCCAGGCCGACCCGCCTGCCCTCGCCTTTCGCCACGCCGACGATCAGGCCAATGTCCAGCCCCAGTTCGACGAACACCTGGCGCGCCATTTCGACCTGGCCTTTGCCGCCGTCGATCAGCACCACATCCGGCATCACGCCGTCGCCGCCCGCCACTTTTTCGTAGCGGCGCGTCAGCACCTGGCGCATGGCGGCGTAGTCGTCGCCGGGCGTAATGTCGTTGATGTTGTAGCGGCGGTACTCGCCGTTCTGCATCTGGTGATGGTGGAACACCACGCAGGAAGCCTGCGTCGCCTCGCCCGCCGTGTGAGAAATGTCGAAGCATTCCACGCGCAGGGTGTCGAGGTCTTCGTTCTCCAGCCCCAGCACTTCAGCCAGGGCGCGCGTGCGCGCTTGCTGCGAGCCTTGCTCGGACAACAGGCGCGCCAGCGAGATCTCGGCGCCCTTCTGCGCCAGCTCCTGCCATTGGCGGCGCTGGCCCTGCGGCTGGAACACGAGGTTGATGCGGTGGCCGCACTGCTCCTGCAGGGCGAGGATCAGCTCCGGCTGGTCGAATTCGATGTTGAGGATCAGCGTGCCGGGAATCGACTTGTCCACGTAGTGCTGCACCAGGAACGCAGCCAGCACCTCCTGCTCGATCGGGCGCTCGGCCACCACTTCCGCATCCAGCACATGGGTCGGGAAGTAAGCGCGGTCGCCCAGGTGGCGGCCGCCACGCACCATGGCCAGGTTGACGCAGGCGCGTCCGCCCTGCACCACCACGGCGAGGATGTCGACATCCTGGTCGCCAGTGGTTTCCATCGATTGCTGGTGCAGCACTTTCGACAGCGACTGGATCTGGTTGCGCACTGCCGCCGCCTGCTCGAACTTCAAATCGCTGGCGTAGGCGAGCATTTTCTGCTCCAGCTCCTCCATCACCTCCGACTGGCGCCCGCGCAGGAAGCGCGCCGCGTTATTGACGTCGTTACGGTAATCGTCGGGCGCGATCAGGCCCACGCACGGGCCGCTGCAGCGGCCGATCTGGTGCAGCAGGCAGGGGCGCGTGCGGTTCATGTACACGCTGTCCTCGCAGGTGCGCAGCATGAAGACCTTCTGCAGGATCTGCATCGACTCGCGCACCGCCCACGACGATGGGAAGGGGCCGAAGTACTGGTGTTTGCGGTCCACCGCGCCGCGGTAGTACACCATGCGCGGAATCTCGTCGCCGGTCAGCTTGAGGTAGGGGTAGCTCTTATCGTCGCGGAACAGGATGTTGTAGCGCGGCTGCAGGGCCTTGATCAGGTTATTTTCCAGGATCAGCGCTTCGGCCTCGCTACGCGTGACCGTGGTCTCCAGGCGTGCGATACGCTCGACCATCAGCGCAATGCGCGGGCTCGACAAATTCTTCTGGAAGTAGCTCGACACGCGCTTTTTCAGGTCGCGCGCCTTGCCCACGTAGAGCACCTTGTCTTCGGCGTCGAAGTAGCGGTACACGCCTGGCAGGTTGGGCAGCTTGGCAACGGTGGCCATTACCTGTTCGCGTGGATCTTGGGTTTCTTCAGTCATTCGCTCGCTCGACGATCGCGTAGGCGACCGCGTAATCCTCTTCATCGCTCACGGAGATATGGGCGACCAGCGCGTTCTGCAACATGAACTCGCCCAGCGAACCGCTGCAGGCGATATAGGGCTTGCCCAAATCATCATTGAGCAGTTGCGCGGTGTGCCAGGTCATGGGAGCGCGCAGCCCCAGGCCAAGCGCTTTGGAAAACGCTTCCTTGGCGGCGAAACGCGTGGCCGCATAGCGCACCCCACGCGCCACGCTGCGTTCACAGCGCTGCTGGTAGATCGCAAATTCTTCGGGACCGAGGATGCGCCGCGCGAAGCGTTCGCCGCTGCGCTCCAGCGCGGCGGCGATGCGTGGCACTTTGCAAATATCGGTGCCGATGCCGTAGATCATTTAGCGCCCAGGCGGGTCGAGACCATGATGGCCTTCATCTCGCGCACGGCGTTCTCCCAGCCGGCGAAGATCGAATGCGCCACGATGGCGTGGCCGATGTTCAGTTCCGCGATATCCGGGATCGCGGCAATCGCCTGCACGTTGGTGTAGTGCAGGCCGTGCCCGGCGTTGACCTTCAGGCCATTCTGCACGCCCCAGCGCACGCCGTCCTTGATGCGCTGCAGCTCGCGCGCCTGCGCGTCGCCTTCCGCGTCGGCGTAGGCGCCGGTGTGCAGCTCGATCACCGGCGCGCCAACGGCGGCGGCAGCCTTGATCTGCTCCTCATCGGCATCGATGAACAGGGAAACACGGATGCCCTCCCCTTGCAGCTGCTTGACCGCCGCCTCCACCTCTTTGTGGAAGCGCACTACATCCAGGCCGCCCTCGGTGGTGATTTCGGTGCGCTTTTCCGGCACCAGGCAGACGTCGGCCGGCTTGATGCGGCAGGCGAAGTCGATCATCTCCTGCGTCACCGCAGCCTCCAGGTTCATGCGCGTGACCAGTTGCGGCGCCAGGGCGATCACGTCGGCGTCCTTGATGTGGCGGCGGTCTTCGCGCAGGTGCAGGGTAATGCAGTCGGCGCCGGCCTGCTCGGCCAGCAGCGCGGCGCGGATCGGGTCCGGATAGACGGTGCCGCGCGCGTTGCGCAGGGTGGCGACGTGGTCGATATTCACGCCGAGGTCGATGACGGTGCCGGAAGGAGACAGGAAGCTCATATTCTTTTCTTAAAGTTGCAGCAAATCGATCAATATCTGGCGCGTGTTCAATGGCGCGCCGCCAAGGTGCCAGGACAGCAGGTAGCGCATCAGCTGCTTGCTTTGCGCCTGCGTGGCCGGGTCGGTGTAATCCTCGCGCTCCATGTCCAGCAGCGTCTTGCCGGCGACGCGCGGAGCGCTGTCGTCGACGCGTTCGGGACGCGGGCCGCGGTCGGGGTCCACCACGTAATGTACATCGGGCAGCACTTTTGTGCGCGTGTCGGTGCAGCGCACCAGGTCGGCCGCCACGCCGGTCTCGCGCAGCAGCGCCATTTCGAACTTGCGCAGCACGATCGGCGCCGGCTCGTTGTGCGCCAGCTGGTTGAGGGTGGAGACGTAATGGTCGAACAGCTTGGGGTGCGCATCATCGCGCGCGGTCAACTTGACCAGCAGTTCGTTGAGGTAGAAGCCGCACAGCAGCGCGGTCTTTTCCAGCGGACGCATGCCGCCGACCCAATCGGCATCGGTCAGCGTACGCAATTCATTCTTGCCGGTCCAGCCGGTGGTAAGTGGCTGGAAAGTTTGCAGCACCCCGCGCAGCTGCGAATGCGGACGCTTGGCGCCCTTCGCGATCAGCGCCACGCGCCCGAAGTCGCGCGTGAACAGCTCGATGATGAGCGAGGTTTCCTTATAAGGATAGCTATGCAGCACAAAGGCCGGCTGGCCCAAGACCCGGGTACCGACCGTCCGCTGCTGCCCCGGCGCCCTGCGCTTCTGCGCCGGCGCCGAAATGTCCGTTTTGGGGTCAGGAAGAATGGTGGACATTTCTTCCGCCACTGCAATTTTTGTCCACTTTTCTTCCTGACCCCGGGATGGACATTACTCGTAGCCGTAGGCGCGCAGGCCGGCTTCGTTGTCGGCCCAGCCGGACTTCACTTTGACCCAGATCTCGAGGTAAACCGGGCCGCCGAACAGCTTTTCCATGTCGAGGCGGGCTTGCGTGCTGACTTCTTTCAGGCGCGCGCCTTTGTTGCCAATGATCATGGACTTGTGGCCGTCGCGTTCGACCAGGATGGCGGCGAAAATGCGGCGCAGGTTGCCTTCCTGTTCGAACTTTTCAATCAGCACGGTGCTGGTGTACGGCAGTTCGTCGCCAACAAAGCGGAACAGCTTTTCACGCACGATTTCCGAGGCGAGGAATTTCTCGCTGCGGTCGGTAATGTCGTCTTCGCCGAAGATCGGTTCGTTTTCCGGCAGGTGCTTCTTGATCTCGTTTTGCAGGCCGTCCAGCTGGAAGCGCAGCTTGGCGCTGACCGGGACAATGGCGGCAAAGTTGAACTTGGCGGCCACTTGCTGGGCAAACGGCATCAGCACGGCTTTGTCTTTCACGCGGTCGGACTTGTTGATCACCAGCAGTACCGGTACGTTTTTCGGCAGCAGGTTCATCACCTGTTCGTCGGCCGGGCCGAAGGTGCCGGCTTCGACGATGAACAGGATCACGTCGGACGATTCCAGTGTGTTGGTGACCGTCTTGTTCAGGGTCTTGTTCAGCGCGTTCGAGTGGCGCGTCTGGAAGCCGGGCGTGTCGACGTAGATGAACTGGGCGTCGCTCACGGTCTGGATGCCGGTGATGCGGTGGCGCGTGGTCTGCGCCTTGCGCGAGGTAATGCTGACCTTGGCGCCGATCAGGGTGTTCATCAGGGTCGACTTGCCTACGTTCGGGCGGCCGACAATGGCGATATAACCGCAGCGGAAGCCGGCGGGAGTGGGTGCGGTAGTCATGTCAAACTCGTTTCAATTATTGTTTGGCGAGCTTCTTTTCAGCTGCCGTGTCGCCCTGGACGGTCGCAATGCCGGCCAGCTTCAGTTGCGCGGAGCGCTGGCGCGGCTTGCGGCCGGCGGCCGGGGCCTTCTTCAGCGCTTCTTCGGCCACTTCCAGGGCCAGCTTGGCGGCGGCCTGTTCGCCGGCGCGGCGGCTCCCGCCGCGGCCGTAGACCTGGATGCCGAGCTTGGGCACCAGGCATTCGATCTCGAATTCCTGGCTGTGGGCGGCGCCATGGGTGGCCACCACGTTGTACAGCGGCAGCGAAATCTTCTTCGATTGCAGGAATTCCTGCAGCAGGGTCTTGGCGTCCTTGCCCAGGGTTTGCACGTCGACCGCATCCAGGATCGGGATGTAGAAGGCGCGCACCACGGCGGCGGCGCGGTCGAAGCCGCCATCCAGGAAGATGGCGCCCAGCAGCGCTTCCAGCGTGTCGGCCAGGATTGAGGGGCGGCGGAAACCGCCCGACTTCAGTTCGCCTTCGCCCAGGCGCAGGAACTGCGACAGTTCCAGCTTCTGCGCGATTTCGAACAGCGATTGCTGCTTGACCAGGTTGGCGCGCACGCGCGACAGGTCGCCCTCGTCGAGGGAGTTGAAGCGTTCGTACAAAATCGAGGCGACCACACAGTTGAGGATGGAGTCGCCGAGGAATTCCAGACGTTCGTTATGCAAACTGCTGTGGCTACGGTGCGTCAGGGCCTGCTGGAGCAATCCAGCATCCTGGAACGTGTAGCCCAATCTGGTTTGCAATAACTGTAAATTCATCACTTATTATTCAGCCTTTTTCTTCACGCCACCCTTGACGGTCGTGCCCTCGTACTCCATCAGGAGACTGGCGGGGCCGAACAGGGGGATCTTCTTCTCGTAGGCAAAGCTGATCTCCAACTCGCCGCCCTGGCGCTCGATCAGCAGGTCGCGGCCGCTAATGGCCGTGATGTAACCGACTTCCGCACTCTTGTTGAACGACTCCTGGATATCCTTGACCGAGCCGCCGGCCTCTTTCTTGGCGCGTTCGATCGCGCCCTGGACGGCGCGGTATTCCATATAGGTCGGAACAATCTGCATACCCAGCAGGACGATACTGCCCAGGACTGCGATCAGGACAATCAAACCCACCAGGCTGATACCGCGTTGACGCTGCTTATGCATAAATTCCTTCCCCCAGTTTGCTTAGCGGATGCCGCCAAGGCGCTCGAAATTGAAATTACCCAGGTTCATCCAGACAAAGAAGGCCTTGCCCACAATGTTCTTGTCCGGTACGAAACCCCAGATACGGCTGTCGGCACTATTGTCCCGATTGTCGCCCATCATAAAGTAATTTCCTTCAGGCACTACACACGAAAAGCCTTCGTAGTTGTAAGTGCAAGCCTCGCGGTGCGGATAGTTATCGTCCACCTGGCCAATCTGCACTGGCGGCGCCTTTTCGTTGTTCAGGATGCGGTGCTGCACATTGCCCAGCTGTTCAGTGAACTGCTTCTGGTAGCTCAGCGTGCCCTCTTCCAGGTAGTCTTCCATCGGGGTGTAGCCGACCGCCTGGCCGTTGACCGTTAAGCGCTTGTTTTGATACACAATTTTATCACCGGGCACGCCAATCACCCGTTTGATGTAGTCCTGGCTCATATCCTTCGGATACTTGAACACCATCACGTCGCCGCGCTGCGGGTCGTTCAGCTGCACCACCTTCTTGTTGATGATCGGCAGGCGGATGCCATAGGTGTACTTGTTCACCAGGATCAGGTCGCCCACCAGCAGGGTCGGCACCATCGACGACGATGGGATCTTGAACGGCTCCCACAGGAAGGAGCGCAGGAAGAACACCAGCGCAATCACCGGGAAGAAGCTGCCCGAATACTCGATCCAGGTCGGCTGGCGCAGGATGTCCGCTTCCAGCTTGGCGCGCGAGTTGCCTTGCTCGTCCATGCGGATGCCGTTGGCGGCCGAGCGCGCCATGCGCGCGTCGTACTCGGCCAGCGCCTGGTCGGCAGCGGCGCGCCGCTGCTTGGCAAAGACTGCCAGATCGAGGACCCAGATGATCCCCGTCACCACCATCAGGACGAACAGGATTAATGCGAAATTGCCCAGGATGGATTGCAGTGTCATTTCTCTTCCACTTGAAGGATTGCCAGGAATGCTTCCTGTGGGATCTCGACCGAGCCCACTTGCTTCATGCGCTTCTTACCTGCTTTCTGCTTCTCCAGCAGTTTCTTCTTACGGGTGATGTCGCCGCCGTAGCACTTGGCCAGCACGTTCTTGCGCATCGCCTTCACGTTTTCACGCGAGATGATGTTGGAGCCGATGGCAGCCTGGATCGCCACGTCGAACATCTGGCGCGGGATCAGCTCGCGCATCTTGGCCGCCACGGCGCGGCCGCGGTATGGCGCATTGGCGCGGTGCACGATGATGGCCAGCGCGTCGACCTTCTCGCTGTTGATCAGCATGTCGACCTTGACCACGTCGGCCGCGCGGTTTTCCTTGAACTCGTAGTCCATCGAGGCGTAGCCGCGCGAGGTCGACTTCAGCTTGTCGAAGAAGTCCAGCACGATCTCGGCCATCGGCATTTCGTACACCAGCTTCACCTGGCGGCCGTGGTAGGCCATGTCCATCTGGATGCCGCGCTTGGCGATACACAGGGTGATCACGGAACCGACATACTCTTGCGGCATGTACAGGTTCACCGTCACGATCGGCTCGCGCACTTCGGTGATGTGGCTCGGGTCCGGCATGCGCGACGGGTTGTCCACGTGGATAATCGTGCCGTCGCGCTTGACCACCTCGTACACCACGGTCGGCGCGGTGGTGATCAGGTCCATGTCGAATTCGCGTTCCAGGCGTTCCTGCACGATCTCCATGTGCAACAGGCCGAGGAAGCCGCAGCGGAAGCCAAAGCCCAGCGCCTGCGACACTTCCGGCTCGAACATCAGCGCGGCGTCGTTCAGCTTCAGCTTTTCCAGCGAGTCGCGCAGCGCGTCGTACTGGTTCGCTTCCACCGGGAACAGGCCAGCGAACACCTGCGGCTGCACTTCCTTGAAGCCTGGCAGCGGTGCCGGGGCGCCGTTCTGCACATGGGTGATGGTGTCGCCGACGCGGGCGGCTTTCAGTTCTTTAATGCCGGCGATGACGAAGCCTACCTGGCCGGCGGTCAGCTGCGGCAGCGAGACCGAGCGCGGCGAGAAGATGCCGACGTCGTCCACCAGCTGCTGGGCGCCGGTGGCCATCAGGCTGATCTTGTCCTTCTGCTTCAGGGTGCCGTTCACCACGCGCACCAGCATCACCACGCCCACGTAGGCGTCGTACCAGGAGTCGATGATCAGCGCCTGCAGCGGCGCTTCCGGGTCGCCCTTTGGCGGCGGCACTTTGGCGATGATCGATTCCAGCACGTCTTCCACGCCCAGGCCGGTCTTGGCCGAGCACTGCACGGCGTCGCCCGCTTCGATGCCGATCACGTCCTCGATTTCCGCAATCGCGGTGGGCGGGTCGGCGTTCGGCAGGTCGATCTTGTTCAGCACCGGCACCACTTCCACGCCCAGGTCGAGCGCGGTGTAGCAGTTGGCCACGGTCTGCGCTTCCACGCCCTGCGACGCGTCCACCACCAGCAGCGCGCCTTCGCAGGCGGACAGGGAGCGGCTGACTTCATAGGAGAAGTCGACGTGGCCCGGGGTGTCGATCAGGTTCAGGTTGTAGATCTCGCCGTTGCGCGCCTTGTATTTCAGGGCTGCGGTCTGGGCTTTGATGGTGATGCCGCGTTCACGTTCCAGGTCCATCGAGTCGAGGACCTGCGCTTCCATCTCGCGGTCGGACAGGCCGCCGCACAGCTGGATGATGCGGTCTGCCAGCGTGGATTTGCCGTGGTCGATGTGGGCGATGATGGAGAAATTGCGAATGTTATTCATTAAAAATCGAAGCGAGCTATAACAAAAAGGCGCTTGAGCGCCTTTTTATGGAAATCAATGCAAGGGTAACCCCCAGCATTTTACCGGATTTCAGAGTGGAAAGCCGGTTTTCTAGAGGGAGCTTATTAAAATGCAATTATTTCGACAACACGGCCCGTACTTTGGCCTCATCCAGGAAGTAGTGGCATAGCTCCGGCTCGTCCAGGCTGGCAAACAGGACCGGTACCAGCTCGTCGAACCGCGCCACCAGGTCCGGGTCGGCATCGACGTCGATTACTTCAACTGTGAACGGTCTTTCCGGGGTTTGCAGGGCGTTCAGGGCGGCCAGCATGTCTTCGCACAGGTGGCAGTAGGAGCGGGAATAGAGGGTGAAGTGCATTCAGGGCTTGCGTGGGTTGGTCGGCGGCGCCTCAGGCGCGGGCTGCCATTGTAGCGCGCCCGGCGGGATGTTGATAATGATGGCGGGCGGTTGCGCCGTAGGCGTCGGCGTCGGCGTTGGCGCCGGCGCCGGCGCCGGCGCCACTGCCACGGCCAGCGGCTCCGCCTTGGCGAAGCGTCCCTGGGGCGGCGCCGCGAAGTTCAGAACAAAGGTCATGACCATGATCGTCATCGTCGTGAATCCGAACATCAGGCCGATCATCCACTTGACCAGTGTCGCCCCCATGCGCTCGACATCCTCCCTGGTTGCAGTCTGCTCCAGTCGCGTTTCGATCCTTATCAGACGCTCCCTGACTTCCACGACATCGGCCTCCAGCTTGGTCACACGAACCTCGGTGCGACCATCTTCTGCCGGTGGGTGCTGGTTGTCAAACTCAGGCGGCATGGCTTCCTCCGTGCGCGATGCGGGAAAGCCAAATGTAACGCCGCCGCGGGCTTACCGCCTTGAGGGGCGGCAAACACGCGGCGGCGTGGGGCGCTAAGGCTTACTTGGCGACGGGAGCCGGGCGCAGCGAGAAGTGCTGCGCCTGGTTGCCACGGCGCACCAGCACGGCGGCAGCGCGCTTTGGATCGAGCTTGGCTACGGCGGCGTTGAACTGCTTGGCGTCGACGATGTCCTGGTTGTTCAGCATCAGCAGGATATCGCCCTGGCGCAGGCCGGCCGCTTCGGCCACGCCTTCGGTATCCTCGACGATCACGCCGCCGTTGACGCCGAGTTCGCGCTTCTGCGCCGGAGTCAGGTCGCTCACCACGAAGCCGAGGGCATTGGCGCCCGAGGCCGGTGCGGCGCCGCCCCTCTGTTCGCCGCGCTTGCCACCGGCACGGCCAGCCACGCGCTGCTCCGGATCAGCCTCGCCCACAACGACCTGCACTTCGGCCGGGGCACCCTTGCGCCAGACGGTCAGGGTCGCCTTGCTGCCGGGGGTGGTGCCCAGCACCATGCGGGTCAGGTCGGCAAAGCGTTCCACGTCCTTGCCGTTGTACTTGAGCACCACGTCGCCTACGCGCAGGCCGCCCTTGTCGGCCGGGCTGCCCGGCTCGATCAGGGTCACTTCGGCGCCCTTGTTATTCTTCAGGCCCAGCGACTCGGCCACATCCTTGTTCAGCTCGCCGATCTGCACGCCCAGGCGGCCACGGGTCACCTTGCCCGACTTCTTCAGCTGGTCGGCCACACGCATCGCCTCGTCGATCGGGATGGCGAAGGAAATGCCGTTATAACCGCCCGACAGGGTGGCGATCTGCGAGTTAATGCCGATCACCTCGCCCTTCAGGTTGATCAGCGGACCGCCCGAGTTGCCGGGGTTGACCGCCACATCGCTCTGGATCAGGGGCAGCAGGTCGCCGGTATCGCGCGCCTTGGCCGAGATGATGCCGGAGGTCACGGTGTTTTCCAGGTTGAACGGGGAACCAATCGCGATCACCCACTCGCCCACGCGGCTCTTGTTCGGGTCGCCCACCGTCAGGAACGGCAGCCTGGTGGCATCGATCTTCAGCACCGCCACGTCGGCGCGCGCATCGGCGCCCAGCACCTTGGCCTTGAACTCGCGCTTGTCGGTCATGGTGACGTAGACCTCGTCCGCGCCATCCACCACGTGGGCATTGGTCAGCACATAGCCATCGGCCGACACCACAAAGCCGGAACCGATGCCGCGCTGGATTTCCTGGCCCGGCGACGGCAGGTTGCGGCGGCGCGGGGTCTGGCCGCGCGGCACCTGGCCGCCGAAGAAGCGGCGCAGGAATTCCTGCATCTCGTCGGCCTGGGTGGCCGCATCGACATCACGCTGGGTAATGCGCTCGGTGGTACGGATATTCACAACTGCCGGCCCGACCCGCTCAACCAGGTCGGCAAAATCCGGCAAACCGGCCACGGCGGGAGCCGCAGCATAGGCGGGCGCGAAACCAGCAACGGCTGGCAGGGTGAGCGAGGCTGCGCTCAGGACCAGCGCAGAAATCATGGTTTTTTTCATGGTTGCGTTTAGTGAAAGTAAATGAAGTACAGGCAATATAAATCAGCTTGGCGTAAAACGGGCGCGTGATTTTGTGACGATATGTTGCGGCCGCCCTTTTCCGTTTCAAGAGGAGGATGCCAGCACCTTCACTCCCTGCCCCGCCGCGGCGCTGCCGCCCGCCGCCGGCCCGGCCTCGCCGGCTTCCCCGCCCAGTTGCCCGCCGCCGGCGCTGCCGCACACCAGCCCGCCAGCCGCAGCGTGCGGCGCGCCGCCCACGCCGCCGCCGGCCGCGCCCCCGGCCGCCGCGGCGAGCGCGGGCGCCCGCCGCGCGGCCAAATACGGTGCCGGCTCGGCCGCGG
>NZ_JAYSCO010000098.1:0-12223 GCF_041914865.1 Pseudoduganella sp.
ATGGTGCCCAAGGGCACCATTTGTCCGATTGCCAGACCTGACCCCGAATCTCCCCCAATCTCAGGACAGCAGGAGTCGCAGGGCGGTGAAGCAGGCCATGCCGAAGATGATGGTCTCGAGCATGTTGCGGCGGGCCAGGTAGTAGGCGATGGCGGCGGCGCCGGCGAGCAGTTTGTAATTATGGAAACTGAATTCGACCACGCCTTGCGTGTCGAGCAGCAGGTCGGGGCCGATGATGGCGGCCAGCGCGCACGAGGGGGCGTAGCGCAGCATTTCCTGCACGCGGGTGGGGATCGAGACGTGCTCGCCTATCACCCAGAACGAGGAACGGGTCACGGCGGTGGCAAGCGCCATGGCGAGGATGGTGAGCCAGATTTCGAGTTCAGTCATGGGCTGCTTTCCTTCGTTCGATCTGTTCTTCCACCACCATGGCGGTGACCATGCCGACGATCACCGCTGCCAGCAGGCCCAGCTTGTACGGCATCTTGTACGCCAGCACGGCCGTCACGGCGGCCACCAGGGCGCCAACCAGCGCCGGGCGGGTGGCGACCATCGGTACGGTGATGCAGACAATGGCCAGCGTGCCGGCAAAGCCCAGGCCCCATTCGGCGGGCACGGCGCTGCCGAGGAAGATGCCGGCAATCGAGCCGGCCTGCCAGGCGAACCAGTTGGGGTAAAGCAGGCCGCGCAGGTAGGACACCTTGCCCTCCTCCGGCTTTTCGCTCGGGTAGCGCTGCAGGAACATGGCAGTCGTCATGTCGCCGGCGCCGTAGCCAAGCAGGAAACGGCGCAGCACGGGCAGCTTGGCGAAGTGCGGCGCCAGCAGGGCGGCGAAAATCACGAAGCGCAGGTTGACCACGACGGCGGTCAGGAAAATCACCCAGATCGGGGCGGCGGCGGCAATCAGGGGCAGCGAGGCGAGTTGGGCGGAACCGGCAAAGACGATCAGGGTCATGCCCAGCGCCTGCATCACGGTCAGCCCCGATTTGACCATGGCGACACCGACGACCAGGCCCCAGGCGCCAATGCCAAACAGGGTCGGCGTGCCGTCTTTCAGGCCGGCGCGCCAGGAGGGTTCGTGGTGGGCCGCGACATCGGGCTCGCTATCGGGATGACTCATGTGGTGTATTTGCCACGGCTGCATTGGGCGCCGCTTGGGAAAGCCGACATTCTACCGGCAGATTCTTATCATTGCTCGAATGGATTAAAATCGAGCTTTTTGATATAGCGGAGTGTTATAAGATGAGCAACGCCACCCAGCCAGTCGAACTCGATGGTAAAGACCTGCCGGCCCACTGCCCGAATCCGGCCATGCCGCTGTGGTCTTCGCACCCGCGCGTGTTCCTGGACTTTAAGCATGGCGAAGCCAAATGCCCTTACTGCGGTACCCAGTACAAGCTGAAGCCTGGTACTGAAGTCGGCCACCATTAATCAAATCCCCGGAGCCCGGATGGCAGCGCGTAAACACCAGAATGGCAGTGCGGCAGAAGTCGAAGCGGCCTTTTACGATGCCTTGAACCGGGCCGACCTGGAGGCCTTGATGGCGCTGTGGGCGGACGATGAGGAAATCGTCTGCGTCCATCCGGGCGGTGCGCGCCTGATCGGCCATGCCGCCATCCGCGCCTCCTGGAGTGCAATTTTGGAACACGGCGGGCTGCAGATCCGCCCGTCCCAGCTGCACGAGACACACAACCTGATGAGTTCGGTGCATACTGTCATTGAAGGCGTCACCGCGGCGAGCGGCGAGCCGGCGCACCTGATTGCGACCAATGTGTACGTCAAGACACCGAAGGGTTGGCGCATTGTGTTGCATCATGTCTCTGTAGCGCCGGGAGCCGTTCCCGTCGATCCGCGCGCTCAAATTCTGCACTAAAACAAAGGGGATCGCACCCGCTGGGACGATCCCAGCCGCGCCATGAACTACATCGCCCCTTTCTGGCTGCCCAGTGGCCATTTGCAAACCATTTATCCGGCGACCTGCATCGCCAAGCCCGAGGTGCGTTTCCGCCGCGAGCGCTGGCAAACGCCGGATGCCGATTTTATCGATGTCGATTTCGTCGACGGCCAGCCGGGCCAGCCGTTCGTGGTGCTGTTCCACGGGCTGGAGGGGTCGTCGGACAGCCATTACGCGCGCGCGCTGATGGCGGAAATCACGCGCCGCGGCTGGTCCGGCGCGGTGCCGCATTTCCGCGGCTGTTCGGGCGAGCCGAACCTGGCGCCGCGCTTTTACCATTCAGGCGATTCGGGCGAACTCGACTGGATCATCCGCCGCCTCCATCCGCGCGCCACAGGCAAGTTCTACGCGTGCGGCGTGTCGCTGGGCGGCAATGTGCTGCTGCGCTGGCTGGGCGAGTCGCAGCACCAGGCGGAATTTGTCGATGCCGCGTGCGCGGTGTCGGCGCCGCTCGACCTGGCGCAGGGCGGCAGCGCCCTGTCGCGCGGCTTGAGCCGCTTGTACACGCGCATGTTCCTGCAGACGCTGAAGCCGAAATGCGTCGCCAAGCTGCGCCAGTTCCCAGGCCTGTTCGACCTGGACGCCCTGCTGGCGGCGCGCGACCTGTACGCGTTCGACAACGTGGTGACGGCGCCGCTGCACGGCTACCGCGATGCGGACGATTACTGGGACCGCGCCAGCGCCAAACATGTGCTGACCGATATCACGGTGCCGACCCTGGTGCTGAATGCGCAGAACGATCCCTTCATGCCGGGCCAGTATCTGCCGCGCCAGGCATCGCGCCATGTGGTGCTGGACTATCCGGAGCAAGGCGGCCACGTGGGCTTTGCCACAGGGCGTTTGCCGGGCAGCCTGGACTGGCTGCCACTGCGCATGCTGAACTTCCTCACCGCCACTGAAACTACCGATTTGTGCGAGGCTTGAACGGATGGATGAAATAGTCGTACAGGCCATGGCGAAGTGGCCGAATGTGCCGCATTGCTATGGCTGGCTGGCGCTCGATGCGCGCGGCAACTGGCGCATGCGCGATGAACGCGCGCAGCATTTCAATGAGGCGGGCGACAAGCTGACCAATCCGGCGCTGGTGGGCTTCATCACGCGCAATTACCAGAGCGATGAACGCGGCTGCTGGTATTTCCAGAACGGGCCCCAGCGCGTGTACCTGAACCTGGAGGCGACGCCTTTCATCGCACGCACCGATCCGGTGCACGGCTTCGTGCTGCATACGGGCGCGCCGTTGGGCGAGATCGATGCGGCCTGGCTGACCGAGGCGGGCGAGCTGCTGCTGCGCAGCGGCGAGGTGCTGGCGCAACTGGATGACCGCGATTTCGCGCAGGTGCTGCCACAGCTGGAGTTGAATGGGCGCCCGGTGGGCGATAACGCCTTGCTGGCGTGGCTGGATGCGGCGGCCAGCGATCCTGCCGGCCTGTCTCCCCTTACCTTGCGCGTGGGCGGGCGCGCCGTGCCGCTGGCGGCTATCGCACGCGACAACGTGCCGCAGACGTTCCACTTCCAGCGCCTGCCGCAGCCTTGAGTCCGGGACCAGACGTCACTCCTTCTTCTTGTCACCCATCATTTCACGACGCTTGGCCTGCAATTCGCGCTCGCGGGCGTCGATCACCGACTGGTCGTAGTAGGTGGCGTCGGGCGCCTTGCGCGCCAGCGCCAGCTGGTCGAGCGCGGCCAGCACGCCGCCCAGCAGCACGTACGATTCGGCCAGCGAAATATGCTGCAGGGCGATCTTGCCCTGTTTGGCGTAAGCCTGCGCCATGTAGTCGTGCAGCTCCGGCTCGCGGCGGTACATCTGCAGCTGGTCGCGCAGGAAGCGCGAAGCATCCTCATACTTGCCGCCTTTGATCATAGCGTCTGCGTACTGCCACACGAGGCCGCGCGAAAGCGGGAAGCGCGCTTGAGCGGCCTTCGCTTCCTCAATGGCGGCGGCGATTACTTCCGGCTTGTCTTCTTGCGCCAGCTTGATCTCCAGCGACATGTAAGCCAGGGCGGAATCGGTAATCCCTTTCGGGATCGGCGTGCTGAAGGCGCCCGCCACCGGCGGCTTGTCGATGGTGGCGCGTGCTTTGTCCAGCCACTCCTGCGCGGCGCCGTATTCTGAGCGTTTTAACGCAAGCATGGCCAAGCCGTACTGCCCTGCCGCCACGTTCTGGCGTCCGGGCTGCTGCAGCTGGTTCTTGAACACGGCTTCCGTTTCCGACAAGCCTTTGCTGCTGACATCCTGCAGCACGCGGGCGCGGGCGCGGATCAGGTGGAAGTCCATGCCGTCCACGCGCGGGCGGTATACCTGCTCGCGGATGCGGGCCTGGATGTCGGCGATACGTTCAGTGGTGAGCGGGTGCGACATCAGCCATGGCGGCACCAGGTCGTTGTACAGGCGGGTGCTGGCCTGCATGCGCTGGAAGAAAGCCACCATGCCGCTGGCGTCATAGCCGGCCGCGTTCATGATCTGGAAGCCGACGCGGTCCGCTTCCCTCTCGGCATCGCGGCCGAAATTGAGCTGGCGCTGGATGGCCAGGCCCTGCCCGCCCATGAACACGCCAAGTGCGGCATCGGGGCTGGATTTGGCGGCCAGCGCCGCCAGCAGCATGGCGGCCAGCGGGATCAGCGCGTCATTTTTCTGCGCACCCAGTTGGCGCGCAATGTGGCGCTGCGCCACGTGGCCGATTTCGTGCGATAGCACGGAGGCCAGCTCGGACTCGGTCTGCGCCGCCAGCAGCAGCGCCGAGTGCACGCCGACATAGCCGCCGGGCATGGCGAACGCGTTCAGGTTCTTGTCGCGGATGGCGAAGAAGTAGTAGTCCAGGTTGGCGTCGCCGCGTGCGCCGGGCCGGGCATCCACCAGTTTGGAGCCGAAGGCGTTCAGGTATTCGATGATGGGCGGGTCGTCCAGGTAGTCGCGTTCAAAGCGCAAACCCTGCATGATCTCTTCGCCCAGGCGCTTTTCCATCACCGGCGACAGGTCCTCGCGCGAGGCGTCGCCCAGCATCGGCAAGTCGGACTGCGGCTGCGGCTGCGGCTGCGCCTGCCCGGCCGGAGCCGCCATCAGCAAACCGGAAACTAATGCCGCCAGCAGGGGACGGCGAAAATGTAGTGCATTCACAGTGCTATCATACCCGTTCAACAAGAGACTCTCGCGATGACCGAACACCTTACTCATTTCGACGCTGCCGGACAGGCCCATATGGTCGACGTCGGCGCTAAAGCCGAAACCCACCGCATTGCCGTCGCCACCGGCAGCATCCGCATGAAGCCGGAAACGCTGGCGCTCATTCTATCGGGAACTGCCAAGAAGGGGGACGTGCTTGGCATCGCGCGCATCGCGGCCATCATGGCGTCCAAACGCACGGCTGACCTGGTGCCGCTGTGCCATCCCCTGGCCCTGACCCGCGTTGCCGTGGACTTTACCACCGATGAAGCCAGCAGCGCGGTTCATTGCCGCGCCCAGGTGGAGACCTACGGCAAGACCGGTGTGGAAATGGAGGCGCTGACGGCGGTGCAGGTCGGCCTGCTGACCGTGTACGACATGTGCAAGGCGGTCGACCGCGGCATGACCATAACCGATATCCGCGTCACAGAAAAAGCCGGCGGCAAATCCGGCGACTGGAAAGCCTGATGCTGCGCCGCGCCGCCCTCGCCTGCTGCCTCGCTGTGCTTGCCGCCTGCGACAGCGGCAAGGATGACGGCGCGGCCAGCGTAGCGAACGTCGAATGGCACCGCGCCGACCTGAAGGCGCAAGTGGAGCGCTGGCTGGCGCTGGCGCCGCAGCCTTCGGGCCTGATGCAGGGCGAGTTCGAGCGCGGCTGGCAGCCGACCCGCAACGGCACCGGCGAACTGACCCTGCATAGCCGGGTGGTCTACACCATGCTGGTCGGCTACGAAGCGACCGGCGACCGGCGCTACCTGGAGGCGGCGCGGCGCGGTGCCGATTTCATGCTGCAGTACTTCCGCGATCCGGAGTTTGGCGGCTACTTCCAGCGGGTCGATGCCGCCGGCAAGCCGGTCAGCACCGGCAAGAATACCTACGGCCATGCTTTTGCGCTGCTGGCGCTGGCGCACGCTGGGCGCGTGACCGGCGAGGCAAAGTACAAGGATGCGGCATTGGCGCTGTGGCGCGATGTGCGCGACAAGCTGCGCCATCCTGACGGTGGCCTGCGCATGTCGGCGCCGCGCGACTTTGCGGCGGGCGACAGCCGCAATTCGCAGAACCACCTGATGCATATGTTCGAGGCTTTGCTGGCCTTGATCGATGCCACCGGCGACCAGTCGGTGGTGGGCGATGCGCGCGAGCTGGGCGACTTCGTGCTGCTCAAGCTGATGGTCGGCTTGCCAAGCGGCGGCGCCTATATCCCGGAATGGTATGACAAGCACTGGAAGCCGCTGCAGGACGGCGATGGCTATATCGACTTTGGCCACCAGTTCGAGTGGAGCCACCTGCTGCGCAGCGCCGAGCGGCGTGGCTTGCCGCCCATTTATGCCGACGTGGCGGACCGCTTGCTGAAGTATGCGGTGGCGACCGGCTATGACGAGCAGGAGGGCGGCGTTTTCAACCGGGCCTATCCGAACGGGCAGGTGGACCGCAACAAGTACTGGTGGCCGCAGGCCGAGGCGATGCGCGCCTTCCTGGCGCTGCCGGGGCGGCCGGACATGGTCCGCCGTTACCATGAAACACAGGAATTTGTTGACCAGCAATTCCTCGACCGGGAGCACGGCGGCTGGCTGTTGGGGCCGAAAAAGGCTTGCGCCACCGGCAACTGCAGCCGATTGCAGCCAGACCCCTACCACCTGGTTGGCCTGCACTGGACAGCCCTGTCATCGAAATAACAGTTAGTGCCTATCATTATTGTACAATGAGCAATTGCTTACGAATGGACAATAACGACGATGGCGGGCGAAAGCAAATTGCAGGAATACGCGTTTGAGCAGATGAACCTGCAGGTGGGTGGGCGCATCCAGCTGATTACCCATCGTACCTTACGTCCCATCCAGCATTTCTCCACCGTCATCGGCTGGGTCAAGGACGAGTACATGATCGTCAAGATCCCGCAGGAAAATGGCATGCCGATCGCGATCAGCGAGGGCGACAAGCTGACGGTGCGCGTGTTCTCCGGTGTGAACGTCTGTTCCTTCGCCTCGGTGGTGCAGCGCGTCTTCCTGCGGCCGCTCATGTATGCCCATATCAGCTTCCCGACCGACATCCAGGGCACCAGCCTGCGTGCGGCGATGCGGGTCAAGGTCGATATCCCGGCGCAGATGACGCGTGAGGATGGCCAGCATGCATCGGTCTTCATCACCAACCTGAGCGTTTCGGGCGCACTGATCGAATCGGCCCAGCCCATCAGCCGCGAAGGCGATGTGGTGCAGCTGGGCTTTACCCTGCTGGCGCCGCCCGACAACCGCCAGGTGCTGATCAATACCCAGGCCCTCATCCGCAATGCCAGCGTGGCGCAGTCGCAGAAGGTGGAGGGGAAGGACGTGTTCAGTTACGGTGTGCAGTTCACCGGCCTCGATCCGGCGCACTTTACCCTGCTGCAGAACCTGACATACGAGGCCATGCTGGCCGACCGCCAGAAGATCGTGTGAGCGAATAAAAAACCGGGCCGAAGCCCGGTTTTTCGTTTGCCAGCGCTAGCTGTTATTTGCAGGCAGGCGGGTCATTCTTCATGATGGCAGCTTTTGGCACGTTTTCGGTCACGCTGGTGGTGATGTTCCAGGTCACGTTGGTCTTGCCGCCACCCAGGCCGCAGGCGGTGTAGGTGATGGTGGAGTTGTCGGCGACGCCTTTGCCCAGTTCGTTCAGGGTCAGTACCAGGACGCCGGCAGCAGGACCTGCGCCATCGTCCGGGGTGAACACAGCCGATTTAACTTCCTTGGTTGGGTTGAAGACCGGCATGCCGAGTGCGGCGCCCGCTGCATCAGGGGTGCAGCCAGCTTGCTTGCCGCCGTTTTCCTGCACGCAGACGCCGATTGCGGTCTTCACGCCGTCCGCCACGCCCATGGCGCTGCCGATCTTGGCTTTCAGGGTGTAGTCGGAATAGGCTGGGATGGCGACTGCAGCCAGGATACCGATGATGGCCACAACGATCATCAGTTCGATCAGGGTGAAACCAGCTTGTGCTTGGCGCTTGATCATTTTCAGGGATTTCATTTGCGGCTCCTCAGGTGATAAAACAAAATTGGGTCAGACACCTGAGTATGAGCAAGCCGCGTGCCTTCTTTTTTAATCAACAAAATGCCCGTTTTTTAGTCAAAATCTGTCAGTTTCTTCCTGATGAGCTGACGAATCTGGTCACACACAGACGTTAGCACCTACTTTTTTTGTCAGTAGGTGCCCAAAAAACGGCGCTAGTTAACACACGCGGGAGGGTCATTCTTTAGGATTAATGTGTGCGGGATGATGGCATCTTTTGAAACAGAAGTAGAAATGTTCCAGGTGACGTTGGCCTTGCCACCGCTCAAGCCGCACTCCGTGAATGTGATGGTGGAACCGGTATCGACGCCGGCACCCAGCCTGTTCAGCTTCAGTTCCAGCGTGCCGCGCGAACTCGCGCTGCCGGGAGTGAACTTTGCTTCAGCAACCTCCTTGGTGGGGTTGAACTTAGGCATACCCAACGCTGCGCCTTTGTCATCCGGGGTGCAGCCATCCTGGATACCAGCGTTTTCATGGACACAAGCCCCGATTGCAGTTTTCACAGAGTCCGCGAGGGACAAGGCAGCGGCAATCCGGGTTTTCATGGTGTAGTCGACATAAGATGGAATTGCGACTGCCGCAAGAATACCGATGATGGCCACCACAATCATCATCTCGATCAAGGTAAAACCGGCTTGCGCTTGACGCGTTTTGGGGGACTTCAATTGCCACTCCTTTTTAAGTCAATATTGCGATCTAAGTAATATCCTTGTTAGAAAGCAATCCCTGTGCCAGCTTACCCGCTCGCGGCAGCCCCCTGCTTCATGTCAGTTGAGATAAAAAAAACCGGGCCTAAGCCCGGTTTTCTTTATGCTGCGCTAACTATTATTTGCATGCAGGCGGATCGTTTTTCATGATCGCTTTTTTCGCAACTTCCGACTTGATGGTGTCGCTGTGGGTGATGTTCCAGGTCACGTTGGTCTTGCCGCCGCCCAGACCGCAAGCGGTGAAGATGATCGTGGCATTGTCTGGAACGCCTTTACCCAGTTCGTTCAGGGTCAGGGTCAGCACGCCAGCGGCTGCGGTTTCCGCATCGCTTGGAGCGAAGACAGCGGTCTTCACTTCTTTGGTTGGGTTGAAGGCAGGAACGCCATTTTTACCCAGTTCGCAATCCTTCTGCAGGCCGCCGTTATCCGACACGCAGGTGCCGATTGCAGTCTTGACGGAGTTTGCAACGTCCATTGCGGCGCCGACCTTGGTTTTCAGGGTGTAGTCAGAGTAGGCTGGGATAGCAACTGCTGCCAGAATACCGATGATGGCAACAACGATCATCAGTTCGATCAGGGTGAAACCAGCTTGAGCTTGACGCTTAATCATTTTCAGGGATTTCAATTACTGCTCCTATTTAAGTCAATATTGGAAGTTGGGTAAGACACATGACTTAGAGCAATCGCCGTGCCAGCTTATTTTTTGTGCAAATTCTGGGTTTTTTGACAAAAATTGTCAGGAAAATATTTAGTATTAAATTAAAAGTAGCAAATTTCGTCAGTGCAACAGTTTCCGGGTGACACTTTTTGTCAAAAGCAATAAAAAAACCGGGCCGAAGCCCGGTTTTTCGTTTGCCAGTGTCAGCTATTATTTGCAGGCTGGCGGATCGTTCTTCATGATGGCAGCTTTTGGCACGTTCTCGGTCACGCTGGTGGTGATGTTCCAGGTCACGTTGGTCTTGCCGCCACCCAGGCCGCAGGCGGTGTAGGTGATGGTGGAGTTGTCGGCGACGCCTTTGCCCAGTTCGTTCAGGGTCAGTACCAGGACGCCGGCAGCAGGACCTGCGCCATCGTCCGGGGTGAAGACGGCCGATTTAACTTCCTTGGTTGGGTTGAAGACTGGCATGCCCATGGCGGCGCCCGCTGCGTCAGGGGTGCAGCCAGCTTGCTTGCCGCCGTTTTCCTGCACGCAGACGCCGATCGCGGTCTTCACGCCGTCGGCCACGCCCATGGCGCTGCCGATCTTGGCTTTCAGGGTGTAGTCGGAATAGGCGGGGATGGCGACGGCGGCCAGGATACCGATAATGGCCACAACGATCATCAGTTCGATCAGGGTGAAACCGGCTTGTGCCTGGCGCTTGATCATTTTCAGGGATTTCATTTTGTAACTCCTCAGTTAAGAACCAAAACACTTGGTTGGGTACTTAGGTATGAGCAATCCCCGTGCCTTCTTTTTTTGCTAATGGAAACGCCTGTTTCGGACAGAAACCGTCACTTTTAAGCGGATAGAGTGACGCTTTTGGTCAAGCGGCTCACAGGTTTTGTCAGTTTGCGGCGGCGCCGCATGACAATTCCCGTCAGCCGGCGCGGAACGCCATCTGGATGCCGCTCAGGTCGAGCACGTCGCCGAATTTCAGGCGCTGCGGCTGGCGTGCCAGGGGGGCGCCGTTCAGCAGGGGCGACTTGTCGCCTTCCACGTGGGCGGCGGAATAGCCGTCGACGGCGCGGGCAATCACCACCACCTGTACGCCCGGGCGGCCGAGGCTGGTGACGGCCTTGGTCAGGCTGAGCGTTTTGCCAATATTGCTGCCGTTGAGGACTTCAATATGCGCCAGCGGCAGCTGGGCGGCCTCGGTGGCGGGCGCCGGCGGCGGGGCCGGCATGGCGGGAACGGTGGCGGCGTGCGCCGCCAGCGGACGGATGCCGTCCGCAATGAATTCGAGGTGGTACTTGGCCATCTTGATCACGTCCTTGTTCTGCAGGAAGTGCTTGCCGATGCGGTGGCCGTTGACAAAGGTACCGTTGGTGCTTTGCAGGTCTTCGAGGAAGGAGTCGTCCAGGATGGTCGTGATAATGGCGTGTTCGCCGCTGACCGCCGGGTGGGCCAGGACGATGTCGTTATGCTTATGGCGGCCAACGGTCATGCGCTCTTTGGTGAGCTGCACTGTCTGTTCCACTATGCCTTCTCGCATCACGAGGAGTTTTGCCAAGTCTTTCTCCTTTTTTTTAAACCCGGTAAACCTGGGTCAGACCCAAGGGTCTGACCCTTGGGTCTGACCCAGGTTTACCGGGTTTGGAAACGAAAACGGGGAGCCGAGGCTCCCCGTCATCATACAGCTAGTATTACAGCATTGCCTTCAGCAGGCGGCCCATCTCGGATGGGTTCTTGGTAACCTTGATGCCGCAGGCTTCCATGATTTCCAGCTTGGCTTGCGCGGTGTCGGCGCCGCCGGAGATCAGCGCGCCAGCGTGGCCCATGCGCTTGCCTGGAGGAGCGGTGACGCCGGCGATGAAGCCAACCACTGGCTTCTTCATGTTGTCCTTGATCCAACGTGCGGCATTGGCTTCGTCCGGACCGCCGATTTCGCCGATCATGATCACAGCGTCGGTGTCAGGATCGTCGTTGAACATGCGCATCACGTCGATGTGCTTCAGGCCGTTGATCGGGTCGCCGCCGATACCAACTGCCGAAGACTGGCCCAGGCCCAGGGCGGTCAGCTGTGCCACCGCTTCATAGGTCAGGGTGCCGGAGCGCGATACCACGCCGATGCGGCCCTTCTTGTGGATGTGGCCTGGCATGATGCCGATCTTGATTTCGTCAGGAGTGATCAGGCCTGGGCAGTTCGGGCCCAGCAGCAGGGTCTTGGAACCGGCTTTGGCCATGCGGTCTTTCACTTCCATCATGTCGCGCACTGGGATGCCTTCGGTGATGCAGATGGCCAGGTCCAGTTCGGCTTCCACGGCTTCCCAGATGGCGGCAGCGGCGCCTGCTGGTGGAACGTAGATCACGGAAACGGTCGCACCGGTTTCCGATTTGGCTTCCTTGACGGAGGCGTAGATTGGGATGCCTTCGAAGTCTTCGCCGGCTTTCTTCGGGTTCACGCCAGCGACGAATGCCTCACGGCCGTTCGCGTATTCGCGGCACATACGGGTGTGGAACTGGCCGGTCTTGCCGGTGATGCCCTGGGTGATGACTTTGGTGTCTTTGTTGATCAGGATAGACATATCGATTCCTTAATTATTTACCGGCAGCGGCAGCAACAACGGCTTTGGCTGCTTCTTCCATGGTGTCAGCGGCGATGATTGGCAGGCCGGATTCGGCCAGCATCTTCTTGCCCAGGTCTTCGTTGGTGCCCTTCA
>NZ_JAYSCO010000099.1:0-7589 GCF_041914865.1 Pseudoduganella sp.
TCTGACAATCGGACACGGCCACAGCCGTAGGCTGCGCCTACGGCTGTGGCCGTGTCCGATTGTCAGACCTGACCCCGAATTTTAGAACTGTTCCCATTCCTCGCTGGCGGCGTTGGCCACCTTGCGCGGCCGCTCCGGGCGCACGGCAAGGGCGCTGGCGGCGCTGGGCGCGCGGCTGGCGTTGCGCAGCACCGGCGCGGTGGGCTTGATGTGGCCGGCGTCGATGCGGAAGGCGCTGACGGCGCGCGCCAGGATCTCGGCCTGGTCTTGCATCGATTGCGAGGCGGCGGCGGTCTGTTCGACCAGGGCGGCGTTCTGCTGCGTCACCTGGTCCATCGCGGTGATCGACTGGTGCACCTGGGCGATGCCGGCATTCTGCTCGGCGGTGGCGGCGCTGATCTCGGCCACGATGTCGGACACCTGCTTGACGCTGGCCACCACGTCGCTCATGGTGTCGCCGGCGCGCACCACCAGCCTGGTACCGGAATCGACTTTCTCCACGCTGTCGTCGATCAGCGCCTTGACTTCCTTGGCGGCGGCCGCCGAACGCTGCGCCAGGTTGCGCACTTCGGTCGCCACCACGGCGAAGCCGCGGCCCTGCTCGCCGGCGCGCGCCGCTTCCACCGCGGCGTTCAGGGCCAGGATATTGGTCTGGAAGGCGATGCCGTCGATGACGCTGATGATGTCCACGATCTTGCGCGAGGAGGCGTTGATCGAGTCCATGGTGTCGATCACTTCCTTCACCACCTGGCCGCCCTGCACCGCGATCTGCGAAGCGCTTTGCGCCAGCTGGTTGGCCTGGCGCGCATTGTCGGAGTTCTGCGCCACGGTGGAGGTCAGCTCCTCCATCGAGGACGCGGTTTCCTCCAGCGCCGCGGCCTGCTGCGCGGTGCGGTGGTTCAGGTCGCCGGTGCCGACGGCGATCTGGCGCGAGGCGGTGCTGACCGCGTCGGCGGCGGCGCGCGCCGTGCCCACCACGCCGCCGATTTCGCCCAGCAGCTTGTTGAAGGCGGCGCCGGCATGGCCGATTTCATCCTGCCGTTCCACCGCCACCTGGTGCGTCAGGTCGAGCGAGGAGCTGACATCTTCCATCGTGCCCTGCATCCGGTTCAAGCCGCCGGTAATGACCTGGTACATCTTGAAGCCGAGGAAGGCCACCACCAGCAGCACGCCCGCCGTCACCATCCACAGGATGGTCACGGCGCGCGAATAGGCGGCATCGTTCTCGGCCTTGAGCTTGTCGATCAGTTTCTGGTTGTAGGCGATGTGGTCGTCCAGGCCCTTCTTCACGGCGCCGGCGGTCAGCGCCAGCGGCGAACCGGCCACTAGAGTGGCGCGCACGCCATCCATGTCGCCGGCGTGGGACGCGGCCAGGAACGGCACCAGGGCCTGGCGGTAGGCTTCCATGTTCGCCTTGTCCTGCTCCAGCATCTTGCGGTCGGTTTCGTCGAACACATTGTTCTTGGCGTAGTCGGCCAGCACCTGGTCGAACTTGGCGTGGGCGTCGTTGTAGGCCTTGTCCAGCGCGCTCTTGTCCGGCAGGTTGGAGAACACCGACAGGCGGTAGCCGGCCAGGCGGCTGTCGCCCAGCGCGCCCTTGGCGTTGTTGATGGCGGTCACGCTCGGGATCAGGCGCGTCTGCACCAGGTCCATGCGCTGCTGCGCCTCGCGCAATTGCCACCAGCCTTCGGCGCCGACAAACAGCAGGCCGATCAGGGCGATGGTCAGGGTGATGATCAGTCGATTGCTGATTTTCATGATGTCCGGGTTCCTGGTTGATTGGGGATGAATGCGGCTATCGCAGCCTTAGGAAGATGCAATTGGCCACCAACAATAATGACGACTAACATTTATCCATCGCAGCACACCGACCACTTACTATTCTTGAGGAGCTATCATGTCCCCACTTGGCATTTTCCATACCGCGCTTGGTTTGCTGGCCCTGGGCTCGGGCTTTGCCGCGTATGCCCGGCACCGCCAGATCAGCCCGCGCAGCAAGGCTGGCCTGCTTTACATCGTGACCACCCTGGTGGTCTGCCTGACCGGCTTTGGCCTGTTCGCCCACGGCGGCTTCGGCAAACCCCACGCGCTGGCCGTGCTCACCCTGCTCACCCTGGCGGTGGCCTGGGGCGCCGGCGCGCGCCGCTGGTTCGGCGCCGCCAGCCACAAGGTGGAGACGGTCGGCTACTCGTTCACCTTCTTCCTGCACTTCATCCCGGGCATCACGGAAACCTTCACCCGCCTCCCGCGCGGTAATCCAGTCTTTGCCAGCCCCGAATCGCCGGCCCTGATGGCCATCGGCGGCCTGCTGTTCCTGTTGTTCCTGGCCGGCGCCCGTTACCAGCTCAGGGATTCGTGAAACACCGGCGGCTGGCCTTCCACGGCGTAGGCCGCGTCCAGTTCTTCCAGGGTACGGTAGGGCACGGCCTTCAGCACGGCGGTGGACGGGGCCCAGCGCCGCCTTGGCTTGGCTTCGAACTGGTCCACCACGCCGGCGATGCCGTAGCCGCTCATGGCCGACAGGCGGCGCTTGGCCTGGGCCTGCGCTTCGCGGATCGACAGCACGTAGCGCTCCACGGTCAGCCCCCTGACGGCCGTCTTGCCGATGCGCTGGCGCAAGCGCATCAGGAAATCGGTGTGCTGGGACAGCAGCGCCAGCAAACCAAGGTTCGGATCGGCGTTCAGCACGTCGTAGTTGCCGCGCACCAGGTAAGTCGAAGCGCGCGGTTTATGGTTGCAGGAAATGACGCGGATCTTGCCGCCAACCAGGGACGTCATGCTGAAGAAAATACCGTCGCGCATGCGTTCGGAACCGCCGCCCGGCAGCAGCTTCACCTGCTGGATCTCGACGATGGTGCTGGCGTCGGCATTGGTGAAGATGGCCGCCACGCCGACCAGGGCGCCCGCCATCGGGTAAGCGGTGAAGTCGCCCAGGTGGTGGAAGCCGCGCATGGCCAGCTGGGTGGCATAGTCATCGATCATGCTCCAGTCCACCTGGTCCAGCACCAGCGGGTTGTCGCGCGTGATGCGGACATAGGAGGCCGGCTGCAGCAGGGGCTCCAGGGTGTTGCGGCGCACCGTGTTGGCGGCGCGCAGGAAAGTCAGCACGGCAACGACGGTAGCCAGCAGGGCAAACCACATCAACATATCGTGCAGGTCGGCCACCATGACAAAGCCGGCCGCCACCACGGCGCAGACGCCGAAGTTGATTGCCGAGCTCCAAACCATCGATTTCTTCAGTTGCAACGCCATACTTTCCCTCCAAAAGGCTGGGGAAAATTATAGCGATTCAAGTAGGGGTGAAAATGCGCGAATTCTCACCCTTTTGCCGGTAAATGCGCTCAGCTGGCGGCCCGCTCAGCGCGCGCGGATTGCCTTCAGCTCGGCGCCCAGCCAGGTTTTGCTTTCCACCGGGGCCGCGCCGCCGCAGCGCACCGTATAGGCTTTGCCGCTCGAGCTGCTGGCCGTGGCGCCCAGTTCGATGAATTGCTCGGCGCTGCGCACCATGTCCTTCTTCTCCAGGTATTCGAGCTTGCGCTGCAGGTGGTCTTTGGCTTCGGCCCCGCTGTACCAGGTGCCGTTGCGGTTGAACTGGCAACCCGAGGCCTGCAGCCGGCCCAGCAAGGCGTCGACTTCGGCGCGGGCCGGGGCCGGCAAGGGGGCGGCGGGCGCCAGTGCGGCCGCGCTGGCGGCGATGGCAAAGACGGTGGCGGTCAGGGTACGGCGCATTATTTTTCCTTCCGGCGTGTTTTATAGGGGGCCAGGATATTGCCGCAGCGGATATTGCCGGCGGCAACCCGGGCATTGAAAGCATCCTGCTCTTTTTCCAGGCGCGCGCCTTCGGCATTCAGGCCGGCGGCCTGGGCGTTCAATTCATCCTGGCGCGCATTGTAGGCGGCCACTGCCGCGGCGTCGCTGCGCTCGACCTGGCCTGCGGCGGCGGCGTGGGCGCTTTGCGCGGCGGCGGCGCGCTGCAGTGCCGCCTCATGTTCCTTGAAGCGGCGCGCGATGGCCTGGCGCTGCGGGCGCAGCTCGCCCTCTTCGGCCATGCAGGCCTTGTAGGCCGGGGTATCGGGCTGGGGCGGCATGGGCTGGGCCTGGACTGCCGGGCCGCTGGCGGCGAAAGCGGCAGCGCCGGCGGCCGTGAGTATCATATATTTCATCACTGGTGCAAGGTTTTTTCGGCCTACAAGTAAAATTTACAATCCTACAACATCCGCCGCGAAAGCCGTGTGCTAAGATGCGGCAGCCTTTTTTTGGCGATCCCAAAAGAGAAGATACTGGAGATTATAAGTGAGCATTTTTAGGACTAAGAACCTGGACGACATGGTCGCAGCCGCCCGCAAACCCGGCGGCCTGCAGAAAGTGCTGGGTCCAACCGACCTGGTACTGATGGGCATTGGCGCCATCGTCGGTACTGGCATCTTCGTCTTGACCGGCACCGGCGCGCTGACCGCCGGCCCGGCCCTGACGCTTTCCTTCGTGGTAGCTGCGCTGGCTTGCGGTTTCGCCGCCCTGTGCTATGCCGAATTCGCCTCGACCGTTCCGGTGGCCGGCTCGATTTACACCTATAGCTACGCCACCCTGGGCGAGCTGGTGGCCTGGATGATCGGCTGGGACCTGATGCTCGAGTATGGCCTGGCCACCTCCGCCGTGTCGGTCGCCTGGTCCGGCTACTTCCAGTCGCTGATCGCCGGCATTGACCTGACCGCCTACGGCCTGCCGATTTCCAACCTGAAGCTGCCGGTCGAGCTGACCGCGGCGCCGGGCGCCGTGCCGGGCGCGAACACCATGTTCAACCTGCCGGCTTTCATGATCATGATGGTGCTGACGGCGATGCTGGGCTGGGGCGTGCGTGAATCGGCCCGCGTCAACAACATCATGGTGGTGATCAAGGTCGGCGTGGTGCTGCTGTTCATCGTGGTCGGCGTCGGCCACGTGCAGCCGGCCAACTGGCAGCCATACATGCCGTTCGGCGCCACCGGCGTGATGAGCGCGGCGGCCCTGGTGTTCTTCGCCTTCATCGGCTTTGACGCCGTGACCTCGGCGGCGGAAGAAGTGAAGCGCCCTGAGCGCGACCTGCCGATCGGCATTATCGGCTCGCTGGCAGTGTGCACCATCCTGTACGTGATCGTGGCCGCCATCATGACCGGCATCGTGCCTTACAAGAATTTCCTCGGCATCGACCACCCGGTCTCGCTGGCCCTGCAATACGCCGGTGAGAACTGGTTCGCCGGCTGGGTATCGCTGGGCGCCATCCTGGGCATGACCACCGTGATCCTGGTCATGGCTTACGGCCAGACCCGCATCATCTTCGCCATGTCGCGCGACGGCCTGCTGCCAAAGCGCCTGTCCAAGGTGCACCCGAAGTACCACACCCCGTTCCTGGCCACCTGGATCGTCGGCCTGATCTTCGGCTTTATCGCCGCCCTGGTGCCGCTGAACGTGCTGGCCGAACTGGTGAACATGGGCACCCTGGCCGCCTTCTGCCTGGTTTCCGTGGCCGTGATCATCATGCGCAAGAAGCGCCCGGACCTGCACCGCGCGTTCCGCTGCCCTGGCGTGCCGGTGGTGCCGGGCCTGGCGATCGCGTTCTGCCTGGGCCTGATGTACTTCCTGTCCGCCACCACCTGGATCGCCTTCGGCATCTGGCTGGCACTGGGCCTGGTGGTGTACTTCGCCTACTCGCGCCACCGCTCGGAATTGGGCAAAGCGCAGTAAGAAGCGCCCGCCTTCCGCAAAAAGCCCGCAGCTGCGGGCTTTTTTTATTGTTGCGCACCTACCACGAAAGCTGGCGCACTCGCGGCCAATCTGTGACACTTGCCCCGTAGTCACATGTTCAGACCAAAAACAAAAGGGAGAGCTAGTTGATGAAAACAATTTGCCGCGCTATCGCAGCGCTTGCCGCAGCCGGCCTGGCGACGCAGGCCAGTGCCCAGGAAGGTCCTTCCGTCACCATCAGCGGTTTTGGCACCGCCGCCCTCACCTCCACCGACACCGACGACGCAGAATTCATCCGGCCCAACCAGGCTGCCGGCGTGAAGAAAGACTGGCGTACCGGCCCCGATTCCAACTTCGGCGTGCAAGCCACCATGAAGGTCAACGACATGATTTCGCTGACCGCGCAAGGCCTGGTGCGCAAGGACGGCATCGACCATTACCGCGCGCAGGCCGCGTGGGCCTTCGCCAAATTCAAGGCCACCGACGAACTGAGCTTCCGCGTCGGCCGCATGGGCGCGCCGATCTACATGATTTCCGACTTCCGCAATGTGGGCTACGCCAACACCATGCTGCGCCCGCCGGCGGAAGTCTACCGCCAGGTCACGCTCGACAACTTCGACGGCGTCGACCTGCTCTACCAGCACAGCTTCGGCGACACCTCGCTCAGCGTGCAGCTGGGCACCGGCCGCGCCGAATCCGAACAGCCGGCGCAGAACGTGGAGTTCCGCAAGATGCTGCTGCTGCACGTGGTGGCGGAGAACGGCCCCTTCACGCTGCGCTTCGGCCGCGCCCAGGCCGATTTCACCGTCAAGGACAACCCCACCCTGCGCGGCCTGGTCACCACCCTGCGCAGCGTCGGCCTTACCAATGTGGCCAATATGATGCCGCTGGACGATGTGCGCGGCACCTTCACCTCCATCGGCGGCACCATGGACTGGAAGAACGTCGTGCTGCAGGCCGAATATGCCCAGCGCCGCACCGACACCCTGATCGTGCACGACACCAATTCCTGGTACGCCATGGCCGGCTACCGCTTCGGCAAATTCCTGCCCTACTACTACCACGGCAGCATCAAGCAGAAATCGGAGCGCAACGTGGCCGGCCTGCCCACCAGCGGCCCGCTGGCGCCGATCGGCGCCGGCGTGAACTCCCTGGCCAAAGCCGCCCTGCAGACCAGCGACGCGGTCGGCGTGCGCTGGGACTTCTACAAATCGCTGGCCCTGAAAGTGCAGGTCGACCACATCAAGCCGAAGGACGGGCCGGGCGCCTTCATCAATGCCAAGCCGGGCTTCAACAGTTCGGTGAATGTGTACGCCGTCGCACTCGACTTCGTGTTCTGAGGAGGCCGCCATGGACAAGCGAATCAAGCTGCTGCTCGCTGCAGCATTGTGCAGTGCCGCCCTGCCCGCGCTGGCAGCCGAGATTGTGGTGATCGTCAACCCGAAGAACCCGGCCACGCGCATGTTTAGCGAACAGGCAGCCCAATTCTTCCTCGGCAAATCGACCCTGTTCACGCCGATCGAGCACACCGAAGGCCCGCTGCGTAACGAGTTCAGCCAGAAGGTACTGGGCAAGGACTCGGCCCAGGTCAAGTCGCAATGGTCGAAGCTGGTGTTCACCGGCAAAGGCACCGCCCCGAAAGAGTACGCCTCCAGCGCCGAAGTGAAGAAAGCTGTCGCCGCCGATGTGCAAGCCATTGGCTACATCGAGAAATCCGCCGTCGACGACAGCGTCAAAGTCATCCTTACTGTGCAGTAAAACCGGGGTCAGGTCTGACAAAAGGACAAATTGTGCCCTTTTAAGACCAGACCCCGCAATTCCATGCCCTGGTGGCCGCAAATCCCCCACCCCCGCACACCAACCACCAC
>NZ_JAYSCO010000099.1:7599-11931 GCF_041914865.1 Pseudoduganella sp.
AACCGGGGTTCCGGTTTCAAAAGGGCAAAATTTGTCGGTTTGTCACCCCTGACCCCGAATTTCCATGCGATGATGCCGGCAATGCGCCATCCCGTCATCACCTACACCATCGCCATGCTCATGCTGAGCACCCTGGGCGTCTATGTCCAGGAGGCGGGCCTCGATCCGGTCACCACTGTGTTCTTCCGCTGCGCCATCGGCGCACTGGCGCTGGCGGCGTATTGCGCCTGGCGCGGCATGTTCCGGCGCGCGAATATGCCGCCGCGCGCGCTGAAACTGGCGGCGTTCAGCGGCGTGCTGATGGTGGTGAACTGGGTGACCTTCTTTGAGGCGATCCGGCGTATCGGCATTGCTACCGCTACCATCGTGTTCCATGTGCAGCCGTTCATGGTGCTGCTGCTGGGCGCGCTGATCCTGCGCGAGCGGCTGGCGGCCAACAAGCTGGCCTGGGTGGTGCTGGGTTTTGCCGGCCTGGCGCTGGCGTGCGGCGTGCGCTTCGATGCGCCGATGGATGCCAACTACCTGCTTGGCATTGCCAGCACCCTGACCGGGGCCCTGGCCTATGCCGGCGTGACGCTGACCACCAAGTCGATGCGCGGCACGCCGCCGCACCTGACGGCGCTGGTGCATTGCCTGACCGGGGCGCTGTTGCTGGGCGCCTTCAGCACGCTCCCGCCCGGCGGGCTGAGCCTGGCGCAATGGGGCTGGCTGGCGACCCTGGGCCTGGTGCCGACCGCCATGGCCTACGTCATGATCTACGGCGCGACGCCGCGCATGGAAACGGCGGCGATTGCCGTACTGACCTTCGTCTATCCGGCCGCGGCCGTGGTGGTGGACTTCGCGGTGTATGGCCACCTGGTCAGCCTGTGGCAGGTGGCGGGCTTTGCCTTGATCGTGCTGGCCAGCCTGGGCGTGAATCTGGACTGGGGCGCGCGCGGTGTCGGTAAAATTTACAACTAATCAATGCGACTAGCAGTAAGCTATTGATTTTATTGGGTGGCCCGGTATTTGCTTTACTGTTGCGTCATTTACAACAGTGGAAGCCACAATGAACCTCAAAGCAATCCTGGCCGCCGCCGCGCTGGCCGCCGCCATCCCCGCCTCCGCCGGCGTCGTCTACACCAATAATTTCGAGAGCAACAGCAACGGCTTCATCGGCGCGGGCAGCCTGACCGGCACCCAGGGCTATGGCGCGCTGGGCTTCGGCCAGCAGATGCTGCGCAACAGCAGCGCCGGTGAGGCCACCGCGCTGAAACTGAACCTGGGCAGCGCGCTGTACACGGCCAACCTGTCGCTGTCGCTGGCGGTGATCGATTCCTGGGATGGCAACAACTGCTGCGGCCCGGACTACTTCAACATCCGCGTGGACGGCAAATTGCTGCTGACGCAGAACTTCGACATCTTCGGCGCGCCGGCCGTGAGCCCTAACCTGAGCCTGCTGTCTTACGGTAACCAGCTGGGCTTCTCCGGCACCTGGGGCGACCAGGCCTATACCTTGTCGCTGAGCCTGGGCAACCTGGCGGCCGGCGCCCACACCATCGAGTTCTTCTCGTCGGGCGCGATGTGGCAGGCCGGCGACGATGAAAGCTGGGCCATCGACAACCTGAGCATCAGCGGCGAACGTCCGCTGCCGCCGAACGACGTGCCGGAGCCAGTCACCGGCGCGCTGCTGGCAGGCGGCCTGGGCGCCATGGCCCTGGCCCGCCGCCGCCGCCGCGCTTAAGCTTCGCCCGCCTTACCCCGGCGCGCCGAACATCGCTTCGGCGCGCTGGAACAGAATCCACGACGTCGCCACATACTTGTCGCCGCTGCGCGCCACATGGCCCTTGTGCGTGTGGGTGAAGCCGGCCGGTGCGATGATCAGCCGCCCCTGGCGCGCTTCCACCTTGCGCTGCTGGTAGTAGAACTCCGTCTCCCCGCCCTCGGCCACGTCATTCAAGTAGAACTGGAACAGCAAGGCGCGGTGCAGCGTCTCGCAGCTGGCGTTCTGCGGATAGATTTCGGAGTGCCAGTGGTGGTAGCCGCCGCTGTCGCGCAGGTATTTCTGCACGTTGATCGGCCCGGCGCGGTACATCGACTGGATCAGCTCACGCAGGTACGGCTTGCCGCAACGCTCGAAGTTGTCGATGGTCAGCGTCACCGGCTGGCCGCTGTCCGGGTCGGCCACGCGCGGCGACAGGGCGCCGGTCAGCAGCATGCGGTACTTGTCCATGTAGGCGCCGAGGTGCTGCAGCACGCTCGCCAGCATCAGGTTCGACACGTCGTTCCACTCCGCGTGCTGGCTGATGGTCAGGTCGTAACTGTCCTTTTTCGCCACGTCCACCCCCTGCCCGGTCTTGCCGCGCAGGGCTTTGCCGCTGGCGTCGAAGCGGGCCAGGATCGCCTCGCACTGGGCCGGCGCCAGGGCGCCATCGTAGATTTCAATAAAGTCGTCCATGGCGCGCAGCATACGGGAAATCGCCGGCGCCGATGTTAAGAATGGGACAGCGGGTGCGGTTTATGTCTCATTCTTAACAAATGTGTATGCGAAATTCAACAGGTGCATACAAATGGAGACATTTAGATGGATTTCCGGCCGCGCTCTCCCTACACTCAGTTGCAGCTTGCTATGCAATGTTTGCGTGCCAGCAAAAACAATTAGCGCCGTTCAACGGCCATGGACAATCACCTCTTTTCTAGAGTCGGGAGAATTTTCAATGGTTCAAAAGCAATTCCAGGTTTCCAAAATCGCCGCCGGCGCCAAGCTGCTGGCCGCAGCAGTTGCAGTCGGTGCCGCTGGCCAGGCCTTCGCCGCCAACGACACCACCCGCGTCATCGTGCACTTCCAGCCTGGCAAAGCCGCCCATGTGAAGTCGGCGATCGGTTCCGCCAAAGGCAACATCAAGCATGAGGTGTTCGGCATGGACGCCATGGCCATTGAAGTGCCGACCCAGGCCCTGAAAGGCTTGAAGAACAACCCGAACGTCATCGACATTGAAGAAGACGTCAAACGCTTCCCGTTTGCCACCACCTCGGCGTCCACTGGCAGCCCATACGCGCTGGGCCAGCTGGTCCCATGGGGCATCAAGGCCACCCAGTCCGACCTGCTGTCGGACGTAAATGCCGGCAACCGCAAGGTCTGCATCATCGACTCCGGCTACGACCGCAACCACGAAGACCTGAACGGCAACGTCGTCAGCGGTGAATACGACTCCGGCACCGGCTGGTGGTACACCGACGAAAACCACCACGGCACCCACGTGGCCGGCACCATCGCCGCCATCAACAACAGCGGCACCGGCGTGGTCGGCGTGAACCCGAACAAGAAACTGAAACTGCACATCGTCAAGGTGTTCGGCGCCGATGGCTGGGCCTACTCCTCCACCCTGGCGACCGCCGTCAACAAGTGCGTGGCGGCAGGCTCCAACGTGATCTCGATGTCCCTGGGCGGCGGCGGCTCCAGCCGGACCGAACAGCGCGCCTTCGACAGCGCGCAATCGAAAGGCATCCTGTCGATCGCTGCCGCCGGCAACGACGGCAACACCGTGGTGTCCTACCCGGCCGGTTACTCGAGCGTGATGATGGTGGCCGCCGTGGACGAGTTCAACAAGTGGGCCACCTTCTCGCAGTACAACAGCAAAGTGGAAATCTCCGGTCCAGGCGTTGCGGTGCTGTCCACCGTGCCGATGGGCGGCGGCTCCGAGTCCAAGCTGAGCGTGGGCGGCACCGCCTACGTTCCGGGCGATATGAGCGGCTCGCCGAAAGGCAGCGCGACCGCGCCGCTGGCCGACTTCGGCCTGGGCGACAGCGTCAACAGCGCCATGGCCGGCAAAGTGTGCCTGATCCAGCGCGGCACCGTGGACTTCGCCACCAAGGTCAACAACTGCAAGGCCTCCGGCGGCGTCGGCGCCGTGGTGTACAACAATACCGCCGGCGCATTCGGCGGCACCCTGGGCACCACCGTCACCACCATCCCATCGGTCACCGCGACCGACGTGGACGGCGCGGCGATGAAGACCAAGCTGGGCCAGACCGCCACCGTGGAAGTGAAAGCCACCAACTACGCCTTCTACGACGGCACCTCGATGGCGACCCCGCACGTATCGGCGGTTGCAGCGCTGGTATGGTCCTACTTCCCGAGCTGCACCGGCTCGCAGATCCGCAGCTCGCTGACCAAGTCCGCCAAGGACCTGGAAACCGCCGGCAAGGACAACAAGACCGGCTACGGCATGGTGCAAGCCAAGGCAGCCTACGACCGCATCCAGGCCCTCGGCTGCGGCAACTGATTTACAGCCAGCTCCAACCTCCAGGGCGCCGCACGGCGCCCTTTTTTAATTCGGGGTCAGGTCTGAC
>NZ_JAYSCO010000100.1:0-11512 GCF_041914865.1 Pseudoduganella sp.
CGCCGGCGCGCGCCGCTTCCACCGCCGCGTTCAGGGCCAGGATGTTGGTCTGGAACGCGATGCCGTCGATCACGCCGATGATGTCGGCGATGCGGCGCGAGGAATCGCTGATGCTGCCCATGGTCTGCACCACCTGCCCCACCACCGCGCCGCCCTGCTGCGCCACCGCGGTGGCGGCGGCGGCCAGCTCGTTGGCCTGGCGCGCATGGCTGCCGTTCTCGCGCACGGCGCTGGTCAGCTGCTCCATCGAAGAGGCGGTTTCCTCCAGCGCGCTGGCCTGCTGCTCGGTGCGCGAGGACAGGTCCATATTGCCGGCGGCGATCTCGCCGGCCGCGTGGTTGATGGTGGCGGTGCCCTGCCGCACTTCCGACACGATGCGCAGCAGGCTGTCGCGCATCTGGGCCATGGCCTGCATCATGCTGCCCTGGTCGTTGGGGCGGGTGTGCACGGCCACGGTCAGGTCGCCGGCGGCGATGCGGCCGGCGATGGCGGCCGCCACCTCCGGCTCGCCGCCCAGCTGGCGCAGCAGGCGGCGCGCGATCACGGTGGCTGCCGCCACGCCCGCCACCAGGGCCAGCGCGCTCAGGGCCAGCATCAGGTTGCGCGCGCCGGCATACGCCGCGCTGGCAGCGGCCGCGTCGCGCGCATTGTGCTGGCGTTGCAGCTTCACGTCTTCGTCCATCGCGTCCTGCCAGCGCTGGGTGGCCGGGCCGGAACGCGACATCAGGAGCGCCACCGCCTCGGCGTCCTTGTGCTGCGCGGCCAGCTGCAGCACCTGGTCGGTCAGCGGGCGCGCCTCCTGCTGCAGGGCGCGGATGCGGGCGCGGATTTCCTTGCCGTCTTGCGTGGCCGGCAAGGCTTCCAGCGCCGCCTGCGCCTGGTTGTACTGTGCGCGCGCCGCCTGCAGTTTCGGCAGTTCGCGCTGCATGGCCGCGTCGTCGGTCAGCAGCACCACGGTGCGCGTGACGCGCGCCACGATGTGCACCGCTTCCGACATATCCTGCACGTGGCTCAGCTTCGCCACGTTCAGCTGCACGACTTTCTCCAGCTGGGCGTGGATGCGCTGCATATTGTAGATGCCGAGGCCGGCGACTGCCGCCATCAGCAACAGCACCAGGCCAAAGCCCAGCGCCAGCCGGGCGCCCACCGTCATCGTTTGCTGTGACATGGCTATTCCTTTCGTAGACGTTGGAATCCAGTACTGCAAATAGGCAAGACTACACCAATTACATTAGAATCTGTCGATTCCAAAAAATAAGCTGGCCCCCATGACCCTGCAAGTGATCCTCAACCTGGCCGTCGCCGCCCTTGTGCTGGCCTTCCTCGTCTGGCAGCAGAAGCGCCACGCCAGCTTCACCGTGCGCGTGTTCACCGCCCTTGGCGTGGGGATTGCCATGGGCGCCGGCCTGCAGGCCCTGTACGGCGCCGGCAGCGCCGAGGTCAAGCTGACCGGCCAATACCTCGACATTGTCGGCAGCGGCTACGTCAAGCTGCTGCAGATGATCGTGATGCCACTGATTATGGTATCCATCGTATCGGCCATCCTCAAGCTGCGCAACGCCAGTTCGCTTGGCAAGATCAGCGCGCTGACCATCGGCACCCTGATGCTGACCACCACCGTGGCGGCGGCGATCGGCATCCTGATGGCCAAGCTGTTCGGCCTGAGCGCGGTGGGCCTGGCTGCGAACGCGGCGGAAGTGGCGCGCGGCGCCTACCTGGAAGGCAAGCTGGCCGACGCCCAGGCCATTTCGCTGCCGAACATGCTGCTGTCCTTCATCCCGAGCAATCCCTTCCTCGACCTGACGGGCGCGCGCAAGACCTCCACCATCGCGGTGGTGGTGTTCGCGGTGTTTATCGGCGTGGCGGCGATCGGCATCGCCGACAAGAAGCCGGACCACTTCACCTCCTTCGACCACGCGGTGCACGTGGCGCACACAATCGTGATGCGCATGGTGACGCTGGTGCTGCGCCTGACGCCGTACGGCGTATTCGCCCTGATGGCGCAGGTGGTGGCCAGCTCCAGCTATGCCGACATCCTGAACCTGATCGGCTTCGTGCTGGCGTCCTACTGCGCCCTGCTGCTGATGTTCGGCGTGCACCTGGCCCTGGTCTCGGCCAGCGGCCTCAATCCGCTGCGCTACACGCGCAAGATCCTGCCGGTGCTGACCTTCGCCTTCACTTCGCGCACCAGTGCCGGCGCCATCCCGATGAGCGTGGCGACCCAGACCCAGCGCCTGGGCACGCCGGAAGGCATCGCCAATTTCGCCGCCTCCTTCGGCGCCACCATCGGCCAGAACGGCTGCGCCGGCATCTACCCGGCCATGCTGGCGGTGATGATCGCGCCGACGGTCGGCATCGACCCGTTCACCGCGTCCTTCCTGGTACCGCTGCTGGCCATCATCACCATCGGCTCTGTGGGCGTGGCCGGCGTCGGCGGCGGCGCCACCTTCGCCGCGCTGATCGTGCTCTCTTCCATGAACCTGCCGGTGGCGCTGGCGGGACTGCTGATTTCCATCGAACCGCTGATCGACATGGGGCGCACCGCCCTCAACGTCAGCGGCTCGATCACCGCCGGCACGGTCACCAGCCGCATCATGGGCGAAACCAATATGGCGGCCTTCGCCGGCGACCAGGAATTGCAGGTCGATTCCCAAACCACCCACTAATTCATTGTAAGGAGACCCCATGCGTCGTCTGACCTTGTCCCTGGCGCTGGCCGCATTGTGCGCCGGCACCGCCACCGCCTCCCCGAGCAACCCGGTGAACGGCGCCGAGTTCCGCACCCTGCAAACCGCGCAGCCGACACAGAAAGTCGAAGGCAAGGTGGAAGTGATCGAATTCTTCATGTACCACTGCCCCGCCTGCAACGCGGTGGAAACGCCGCTGGCGGCCTGGGTCAAGAAGAACGCGGACAAAGTGAACTTCCGCCGCATCCACCTCTCCAGCGGCGAGCCGCGCGACTTCGAAGCGCGCCTGTTCGCCACGCTGGAAGCGCTGCAGCTGCAGGACAGCATGCACGACAAGGTGCTGCAGGCCTGGCACCAGGAACGCCGCCGCCTGCGCAGCGACGCCGAAAACCTGGAGTGGGCCGTGCGCAATGGCATCGACAAGGAGAAGTTCCTGGCTGCCTACAACTCCTTCGGCGTGAACATGCGCCTGAAGGCGCTGGGCCGCATGGCCGATGCCTACGGCGTGACCGGCACCCCGACCATCATCGTCAACGGCAAATACAGCACCGAGCCGAGCATGGTGGCGCAAGCCAACCGCCACCTGGCCAATGACGATGTGATTCCGGCCTCGCTGCAGGTGCTGGACGCCCTGGTGGCGCGCTCGCGCCAGTAAGCTTTGCAGCCGTGACGGCGACCGGTCACAAACCGGCCCGGTCGTCCTCAAACAGTTTGCCCATGGCGGCGAGGTCAAAGCGGATTTGCAAAGGCTCCTTGTCGCGCCAGGCCCCCATGTGGATGTGGGGGTGGCGCGAGAAGCCGTTGTTGCCCACATAGGCAATGAGCTGGCCGCTCTCGACCTTGTCGCCGGGTTTGACCGCCATCCGCGTGACGTGGGCCAGGACGAAGTGCACCCCGTCGTCCCGCTTCAGCTCCACGAATCCAGCCGGCGGCTTGCCGAGTTTTCCCGGTTGGTTGGCGGCCGGGTTGTCCCGCACGTTGACCACCTCGCATGAGCATGGCGACAGTACCTCTTTCCCCCATCCATACCAATCCGTATTGCGGCTGCCATTGCCTTTGTACGCCCGCATCCAAACGCGCCCTTTGACTTCGACCATTTCCTGGATCACGCAGTCCGTGCCGAGCGCATCGCCGGGGGCTTTGAGGTTTCCCAGCCAGTGTTCGGTGCAGGTGTAGGGCTGCTTGAATATCGGGTGTGCCGTGACGCTGGGCAGTTCGTCGGGGGAAGCGACGGCGCTGGTCACATACATCGACGCCAGAAGCAAGAAGGTGGCTTTCATCGGTATCGGTCTCACTAAACGTTGATCGGGGCCGCGTCTAATCCTGAGTAGCCTTTAGACGCGCGGCTAGTCTGCCGCAGGTTGAGGGTTTCCGCACCGGCCGGGCTGATTTGCCCTGCACCGCCTGTGCCGTCAGCGAGTTGGCTGCGTGAGAGCACTTGCGCCATGATAGTCGCGGCCTTAGGGGACGGGCGGCATTGTCCGCTCCGTTTTGCGCTTGGCAGTGCGCAGCGCGTGCGCCGCTGCCGCATAACGCAAGCGCTGCGCCTGCGTCCAGTCGCTATCGCCGGGCAGCTGGACATACACCAGCCGCCAGGCGTTGCCGGCGTTTCCCAGGCTGGCAGTGACGAACTGGTTGGGCGAGATGCTCAGCGAATCGGCGATCAGTTCGCCGCACACGACTTCGGCATAGTGGAACCCGTGCCGGCTCTTCACGCGCAGCCGCGTTCCATCCGGCAAGAAGATAGTTTTCCACGTGTAGCCGCCTGGCGCGGGCGGCCTGGCTGCCTCTGCCTGGCGTTGCAGCCAATCTCGAACCGCCTCGTCTACCACTTCGCGGATGTCCACCTCGCAGTCCTGTTCAGCCTGATAGTTCAGCAGGGCGCGCAAAGTGGCGGAACTCACCTCCACCGTCACTTGAGTACTCATGTGGACACCTCCCGGAAATTGTTTCTCCTTAGAGCCTCGGCAGGCGAAAGAGTTCAGGGTTGGGGAGGCCTGCGCACAACTGTCGGCGTCAGCTACTGAAAGCTACTGAAATTTTTCCCGCTTTCGGCATTTCGACCCAAAACGGTCACTTTTCAGTAGCTTTCAGTAGTTTTCAGCAGAATTTTCAGTAGCTTTCAGTAGCTGACGCCGACAAGTGTGCACATGCCCCCCATTCCTCCCCTCCTCGCTCGACAAGTTGGCTAAACGCAAGCGCTTGCGCCATAATGGGACTTTGCCAAAACATTAACTCCCGTGACCCAAACCCTTCGGCCAAGCCAACGGCTGCACCTGATCCTGCTGGGCGTCGACGATGTCGGCGCCTCAACCATGTTCTACGAAGCCCTGGGCTGGGCGAAGTCGCCGACCAGCAATGACGGCTTCGTAAAATTCGACCTGGGCGGCTACGCGCTGTGCCTGTTGTCGCGCGCGGCGTTCGCACGGGATGCCATGTCGCCCACCGCGCAAGGCAGCGGCTTTGCCGGCATCGGCCTGGTGTACCTCGCGCGCACACCCGATGAGGTAGCACTGGTCCTCGAACGCGCCGTGGCCGCAGGCGGCACACTGGTCAAACCCGCCACCAAGACCGACTGGGGCGTGGCAGGCTACTTCAAAGACCCGGACGGCCATTTGTTCGAAGTCGATTTTGAGGACGGCTGGGTGCTGGATGCCGAGCATAAGCTGCTGGTGGACAAAGTAAAAACATGGAACGAAACAGGCACCCCGGCACCTTCGAAATAAACGGCGCGGCAGAGTCGCAATCAGTCTGGGCGTGCGTGATTGGCGACACCATCCGCATCTCCAACTGCGCGCGTTCCGGGGCAGACAGGAAGGAGCTGGTACTGACTTGCTTCGGCGCGCGCTCGCTCACGTTCGCCTGCCCGCTGCCCAGGACCGGTCAAATGGTCTATCCCGAACCCGCCAATGAATGGCACATTGCCGGCACCTGCGTCGGCGAGATCAGCTGGGGTCCGCGCGGGCATCCCGCCGATGGTGAGTTCGAAGTCCGCCCCATCAAGGCGTATCGCGCCAGCGCGCAGGCCTCGCCTCAAAGTCTTGTGCTGGAATTCACGGGCCGGACCGAAGGCGGCATGGCCCTGTGCCACTTCGCCAATTCAGTAGAGCAGATCGGCCTTGCGCCGTGGGACTTCCGCATCCGGTTCGTGGTGGAGCGCGAACGCTTAGCCGAGTTCCTGGACGCTGCGCCAGGCAGCTGATGCGCCTCGCCACACTTAAACCACCACCACCATGAAAACTGCACAGATCATTGCACTCGCACTCCCTGCCGGCCTGCTGTGGGGTTCCGCAGCGGCAGCCTGCCCGGCCAGTTTCCCAGCCTTTCTCAGCCAGTTCGAAAGCGACCCCGCCTTCCAGCGCCAGCACACGCGCTTTCCGCTTGCGGCCTCGCGCATCGACAACCAGAGCGGAGACGAACCCTTCGAAGTGAAGTACACCATTCAGGACGCCAAGCGCAAAGAATATCAACGCGTGGCGTGGCCGACGCGCGCGCGACAGCAAGCGGCGGGACTGCAGCGCTCCATTGCGCGCGAAGCCGGCGGCGGGCAGGCCGTGACGTTCAGTCAGCCGGGCACAGACTACATGTTCACGTTCCATTTCCAAAAGACGCGCGATTGCTGGACCTTGGTCCGCTTCGCCGACCACTCACTGTAAGCACCAGGCAAAGGAGCTTCGCCCACGTCGCCAAGCTGCCCGCCCCCGAGCTGCGCCCGTCCTCCGTGCAGCACGTGGTGGAAGACATCCTCTACCTGTACCGCGAACCGTGCCGCAGCCGCGGACGGAAAAAATGGGGACGTACCCTATTTTTCGCTCTGCGAAAAATGGGGTACGTCCCCATTTTTTTTCGTCCCCATTTTTGAGTCCCCGTCGATCGTGTGCCGCGCGCGGCGGGCATCGCGTACCATGAATTTTTGACTATCCGCCGAAAGGTTTGCGATGGAGCAAAAATGGCCGCAGCAAGTCTGGCTTGTGCGTCATGGGCAGAGCGCGGGGAACGTGGCGCGCGATGCGGCGACGGCTGCCAACCAGTTGTTGATCGATATCGCCGAGCGCGATGTCGATGTGCCGCTGTCGGCGCTGGGCTTGCGCCAGGCCGAGGCGCTCGGGCATTGGCTGGCGGCGCTGCCGCCGGCGCAGCAGCCGAATGTGCTGCTGTACTCGCCCTACCTGCGGGCGCGCGCCACGGCGCAGGCGGTGCTGCATTGCCTGCAGCCGGAAACCATGCTGGCGGTGGTGGCCGATGAGCGCCTGCGCGAGAAGGAATTCGGCATCACCGACCGCCTCACCTCGCGCGGCATTGCCGAGAAGTACCCGGAACTGGCGGCGCAGCGCCAGCACGTGGGCAAGTTCTATTTCCGGCCGCCCGGCGGCGAAAGCTGGTGCGACGTGATCCTGCGCCTGCGCAGCGTGCTCGACACCATCACGCGCGAGTACCGGCGCGAGCGCGTGCTGATCGTCGGCCACCAGGTCATCGTCAACTGCTTCCGCTACCTGTTCGAGCGGCTCGACGAGGATGCCATCCTCGCCATCGACCGCGCAGCCGACGTGCCGAATTGCGGCATCACCTCCTACCAGTTCGACCCCGGCGCCGGCCAGCGCGGCAAGCTGGTGCGGGAGCTGGAAAACTTCGTGGCGCCGCTGCGCGACAGCGGCACGCCCATCACCGCCAAGCCGGATATCCCGGCCGCGCCGAAACCATGAGCAGCCTCGACCCCATCGAACTCAACCCTGCGCTGCTGCGCCGCTGGCCGCTGCCGCAGCCGGGCTTCGATGGCGACAAGGAGGTGCGCGGCCACATCCTGGTGGTGGCCGGCTCGGCGGAAATGCCGGGCGCGGCGCTGCTGGCGGCGGAAGCGGCTCTGCGCGCCGGCGCCGGCAAGCTGACCGTGGCCACCGCCGCCAGCGTGGCGCCGCACCTTGGCACCGCCTTGCCCGAGGCGCGCGTGATCGGGCTGGGCGAGACGGCCGCGCATGGCGTGCAGGCCGACAGCGCGCGCCGGCTGGGCGAACTGGCGGGCAAGGTGGACGCCTTGCTGGTCGGCCCCGGTATGCAGGATGAAGCATCGTGCGTCGAGCTGGTGCACAGCCTGCTGGAGCGTTTCGGCGGCAAGCCCATCCTGCTCGATGCGCAAGCGATGTGCGCCGTGCGGCCGCGCGGCGAGCCGCACCTGCTGGAAGAGCCGGTCGACTGGGAGCAGTTCCGTTTCCCGGCCCCTGTGCTGCTGACACCGCACGCCGGCGAGCTGGCGCGCCTGACCGGCGGCGAGCGCGCCCACATCGAACAGGAGCCACACGGCGCCGCCCTGGCGGCGGCCGAGCGCTGGAACGCCGTGGTGGCGCTGAAAGGCGCGACCACGGTGCTGGCGACGCCTGACGGCCGCCTGTGGCAACACCAGGGCGGCAATGCCGGCCTCGGTATCTCCGGTTCAGGCGACGTCCTGGCCGGCATCATCGCCGGGCTGCTGGCCCGTGGCGCTTCGCTCGAACAGGCTTCGGCCTGGGGCGTGGCGCTGCACGGGGCGGCCGGCGAACAACTGGCGCTGCGCTGCGGCCCCCTGGGCTACCTGGCGCGCGAAATCGCGGCGGAGGTTCCCGCACTGCTGCGCATCCTGGCTGCGGCCTGACCCCATCCACTGGCAGGCGGCCTGTGCCGCCAGGGGCGGGTTTTGCCCTACGCCGGCAATTCAAAGGAGCAATAATGGCTTTTTCCCTCTACGATTCACACGGTGTACCGCTGGAGCGCCAGCGCTTTACCTGGCGCGAACTGGTACAACCGACCATCAGCAAGCTGGACGACGACGCCTTCACGCGCGTGCGCATCATCCTCATGAACGGCATCGAAACCGAAGCGCTGCGTTTCGGCCACGCCGCGGCGCGCATGAATGCTGCGCTGCGCCTGCCGCTGGCCCAGGTGCGGCGCTGCGAGCAGCACCAGGCCACCATGGTCAACTGGCTGCTGGGCGCCGACCACTCGCCGCTGGAAACCACCATCGCCTATGAGCAGGTGGCAATCGAAGTGACGGCGGCGCTGGCGCAGAACGAGCCCGACCCCTACCTGGCCCAGGTGTACCGCTTCGGCCTGCTGGAAGACTTCGACCACCTGTACCGCTATGCCGCCCTGCTGGACCGGCTGGAAGGCAAGGATGCCAACAACATCCTGCAGTGCTACACCGACATCCTGCCGGGCCGCCCGACGGCGGTCGAGCACCGCGCGCCGGACGACGACCTGCGCCTGCCGTATGCGCGCCAGCAGGCGCACCCGCTCAGCAAGCTGCATGTGCTGACCCTGGTGGGCAGCGAATTCCAGACCCACGACTATTACATGACGATCGGTCCCCTGTTTGCCGATCCGGTGGCGCGCCAGCTGTATGCGGAAATCGCGTCCATCGAGGAACAGCACGTGACGCAGTACTCGTCCCTGATCGACCCGACCGAGAGCTGGCTGGAGCAGTGGCTGCTGCACGAGGCGAACGAGGTCTACAACTACTACAGCTGCCTGCAGCAGGAAACCAATGAGCAGGTGCGCGCCATCTGGGCGCGCTTCCTCGATTACGAGCTGGGCCATTTCCACTTGGTCGAGACCCTGTTCAAGGATATCGAGCGGCGCGACCCGGCCGAAGTGCTGCCGGCCACGCTGCCGGAGCCGATCGCCTTCAAGAGCCACCGCGACTTTGTGCGCAGCACGCTGCAGCAGGAAGTCGGCTTGCGCGCCAACGGCACGCAGATCGTGCCGCCGGAACAGGACAGCGCCCTGTCGCAGGCTTACCGCGACTACATGAATGGCGAGGGCTCGCCGACCAGCATCGTGGCCGAGGGCTATGTGTGGGTGCCGGGCACCGAACTGAACCGCATGCCGGCGCGCCTGCATTGAAAGGAGGACAGCATGAGTGAACAGATAGGCATGAACCGTACCGGCCTGCAGATGTCGCCGATCGACAGCCAGGCCATGCAGCAATACCAGGGCGATCTGCCCACGCCGGACGCCGAGGCCGATGCGCTGGCCGACACGCGCGCCGATTATTCTTCGCGCGCCCTGAGCCTGGGCTCGGTACCGCTGCCGGCCACCCTGCATGGGGTGCTGCACGCGGCGGGGGCGCTGATCAGCGGTGAGCAGCCGCAAATGCTGCTCGACAAGCTGGCCGAACGGCTGGCCTTCGAACGCAGCGGCACGCGCCTGTATGACGCGCTGCTGGCCAAGTGCCAGGCCCTGGGCACCGAAGGCACCAGCATCAGCGAGGCCGAGGTGCAGCGCATCCGCAATGAGGAAGCGCTGCATTTCATCCAGGTGGCGCAAGCCATCGAGCAGTTGGGCGGCGACCCGACGTGCCAGACGCCCAGCGCGGACCTGGTGGGGGTGGAGTCGCTGGGGCTGGTGCAGGTGCTGAGCGATCCGCGCACCTCGATCAGCCAGGCGCTGCACGCCATCCTCACCGCAGAACTCTCCGACCAGGCGGGCTGGGAAGCCTTGATCGCCCTGGCGGAGGCACAAGACCAGCCGGAGCTGGCACAGATGGGCAGCAACGCCCTGGCGCAGGAGCGGGACCACGTGCTGATGGTCAGCGCCTGGTACCAGGAATCGCTGGGCCTGGATGTGCCTGCCATTTACCCACAAGGAAAGGAAATGCAATGATTACCTTGAACAAAACCTGCGCCCTGCTATTGGGCGCCTTGCTGGCCACTGGCGTGGCCGGCTGCAAGAACCGCAACGACGATACGCCCGCCCCGGCCACCACGCCGGATACGACTACGTCACCCGCCACAACGCCGGCCCCCACCACGCCGCCATCCGATACCACGACACCACCGCCTGACACCACCACCACGCCTGGCAGCGGCACCGGCACGGGCGGTACCGGCACCAGCGGCAGCGGCACCGGTGGCACCACCGGCAGCGGTACCGGGACCGGCGGCACCGGCACCGGCACTGGCACCGGCACCGGCACCGGCACCGGCACAGGTGGCACGGGCACAGGGGGCACCGGCACGGGTACGGGTACTGGTACGGGCAGCACCAGCGGTACCAGCGGTACACAGGGCACGACGGGCTCCGGCCAGCCGTCCTCCACCGCGCCCGACCGCACCGACCGCACGGACGCCGAGCGTAATCGCCGTCCCACCTATTGAGCGGGGATGGCCATGCAGCTGACACATCATGCAAGCGCGGTCATGCTTGGCGTATTGCTGGCCGGCTTGCCGGGATGCGGCAAGCATGACGGCGCCAGTCCCGGCGCCCCGCCAACCGGCACTTCGCCCACCACCACGCCCGATACCGGCGGCACTGGCACGGCACGCACCCTGGGGCCACCGCCGGCGCCGGTCACACCGTCGCCCGCCGACGCCCAGGCTGGCACCGGGGCCGCTCCGGCCAACGCCGGCCCGGCGACCGGCGCGGGCAATTCGGAATCCGGCGCCAGCGGCGGCACTGCCGCCACCCAGGGCAGCCAAGCCACCGCGCCCACCAGCGGCAACACCCCGGGCGGCAGTCCCGCTGCCACGCCCGGCACCTCCACCCCACCCAGCGGCCAGCATCCCGGCCGCTGACAGCCAGCCGGCGCCCGGCGCCGGCTAGCGCTTGCGCTCGCCCAGGGTCGCCATCACACGCGCGGCATTTTCCGCGCAATCGATGTCGGCCGGCTTCGCACCGATCAGTTCCACCAGAGACAGCAGTTCGGCCTTGCTGCGCGCCAGGCGCTGCTCGAGTGCCTCGATGTCGGCGATTTTCGTGCGCAGCGCCCCCAGCAGCTCATCGTGCTTCCAGGATGCGGCGGCGTCCGGCAACAATTGCCGGATCTCGTCCAGCGAAAAGCCGGCATGCTGGGCGTC
>NZ_JAYSCO010000101.1:0-11138 GCF_041914865.1 Pseudoduganella sp.
GCGAAGCCTGCCGCCAAGCCAGCCGCCAAGCCAGCCGCCAAGCCAGCCGCCAAGCCGGCAGTCAAGCGCGCCGCCGCCAAGCCGGCGCCAGCCCCGGCACCGGCCGCCAAGCCGGCAAAGGCCGACAAGCCGGCCAAGCCGCACAAGGAAAAACTGGTGCGCGACAGCTTCACCATGCCGGAAAGCGAGTATGCGGTGCTGGGCCAGGTCAAGAAAACCTGCCTGAAAAACGGCATCGAAGTGAAAAAATCGGAACTGCTGCGCATTGGCGTGGCGCTGATCAGCCGCCTCGACATGGCTACTTTGAAGCAAGTCTTGTCCTCCCTGCCGCAGCTGAAAACCGGCCGCCCGAAGAAGGACTGATTTGTCACGCAGTTGACATAAAGCTGTCATGTTCGTGAAGCAATACAAGGCCACACTGGCTTCGTCACTACAAGAAAGGACGAAGCATGCAAACCTTGATTGCAACCGCCGAGCAACGCGTCGCAACGCCGCGCCTGGTCCTGAGCATGGCAGCCACCCCGGAAGAGGTGCGCGAGGTGCAACGCCTGCGCTATAAAGTCTTCATCGAAAACCAGGGCCTGAGCGCCCTGGCCACCCCGGATGGCCTGGACAGCGACGAATTCGACACCGCCTGCGACCACCTGATCGTGCGCGACACCGCCACCCTGAAAGTGGTCGGCACCTACCGCCTGCTGAACCCCGCCGGCGCCCGCAAGCTGGGCCGCCACTACTCGGAAAACGAGTTCGACCTGGGCCGCCTGAAGCACCTGCGCAGCCGCATGGTGGAAGCGGGCCGCGCCTGCATCCATCCCGATTACCGTGGCGGCAGCGTGATCATGCTGCTGTGGTCCGGCCTGGCCGAATACATGCGCCGCCACCAGTGCGAATACCTGATTGGCTGCGCCAGCATCAGCCTGGCCGACGGCGGCCACAATGCCGTCGCCGTCTACGAACAGCTGCGCCAGAAACACTTGGCGCCGATGGAATACCGCGTCACGCCGCACCTGCCGTTCCCGGTCGAGAAGGTGGAAGCGGCGCGCAGCGCCCAGGTGCCGGCCTTGCTGAAAGGCTACCTGCGCTCCGGCGCGTGGATCTGCGGCGCGCCGGCCTGGGATCCTGATTTCGAAAGCGCCGACCTGTTCGTGATGATGCCGCTGGCAAACCTGGATAACCGCTACGCGCGCCACTACAACGTTTAAAAAACGTGCTATCCTTTCTGTACCGATCGGTAAATTGTAGTCCGATCGGTACATTTGAAAGGATCAATCATGTCTGTACGACCACCTGTACCACCCTTCACCCGCGACAGCGCCATGGAAAAAGTGCGCCTGGCCGAAAACGGCTGGAACACCCGCGACCCCGAGAAAGTAGCCCTGGCCTATACCGAAGACAGCTGGTGGCGCAACCGCGGCGAGTTCGTCCAGGGGCGCGTCGCCATCGTCGCCTTCCTGCAGCGCAAATGGACGCGCGAACTCGATTACCGCCTGATCAAGGAGCTGTGGGCGCATGACGGCAACCGCATCGGCGTGCGTTTCGCGTACGAATACCACGACGATTCGGGCCAGTGGTACCGCGCCTACGGCAACGAGAACTGGGAGTTCGACGCCAATGGCCTGATGCACCACCGCCACGCCAGCATCAACGAGCATCCGATCAAGGCAGAGGAGCGCAAGTTCTTCTGGGACCGCAGTGGCCCGCGCCCGGACGACCATCCAGGCCTGACTGAGCTGGGGTTCTGACATGGCACGCGTTGTCGCGGAACGGGAAGACGTTCTCCCCCTGCTGGCGGAGGTTTTCCGCACCTACGGCTTTGAAGGCGCCAGCCTGGCGCGCATCAGCGAAGGCACCCGGCTTGGCAAAGGCAGCATCTACCACTTCTTCCCGGGCGGGAAAGAGGAGATGGCCGCTGCCGTGCTGGCGGAAATCGAGCAGTGGTTCCGCCTGCACGTGTTCGAGCCGCTGCGCGAAAGCGCGGACGCGGCAGCTGGCGTGGCGGATATGTTCGCGCAGGTGGAAAGCTACTTCCTGTCCGGGCAGCGCGTGTGCCTGGTCGGCGTTTTCGCGCTTGGCAGCGAGCGCGATCGCTTCGCCGATGCGGTGCGCGACTACTTTGCCGAGTGGATCGAGGCGCTGGCGGCGGCACTGGTGCGCTGCGGCCGTAAAGGCAAGCAGGCGACTGCGCTGGCGGAGGAAGTGGTGGGGGGAATTCAGGGAGCGCTGGTCCTGGCTCGCGCGTTCGACAGGCCGGCGATTTTTAGGGCGACCCTGAAACGGCTGCAGGAAAGGCTGCAGGAGTGAAGCGGTGAATCGGCGCCGGTGAATGCGATGCCGGCGCCTGGCATCTCAGCTTAGCTGCGCTCAGTGTACTGAGGCATTCGACAGCTCTTTTAGCTCCCGGATAGAGAGCTCGGACTTTTCGTGCATGCGCAGCAGGATGGTAGCCCCTACTGCCAGCTTGCGGTGGCGGATCTTGCTGATGATAGGCGGTTGCACCTCCAGCACCCGACAGAGCTCCGCATCGTTCTTCAGGTGCATCTTCTCGATTAGCGTGTCGAGCAGCTTGTTCGGTACGAAGCTCGATGGTTCCAGGGCGCGGGCCCGGTTCATTGCCTCGATCAATTCCAGTTTTTTCTGCCTAACGCTCATTTGCTCCTCCCTAACGTTGTTAACTACGTGGATAGAAAAAGCAGGCTTGAAGGTCTATTAGTAACCAAGCAAGTTAATTAAATAATACTCCGGTTACAAAAAAAGCCAAGAATTTGTGTGAGAAATAATGAGATTTATTGCGCGGCAGGGTTGACGAGTGTTGTATCTTGTAGTCCATGTTTGGTGAGTCGCAGCACTTTGTCCGCTTTGGCTGCAGCGGCGGGCGAATGGGTCACCATGATGGCAGTCGCGCCGCTGGATTTGAGTTCCTGGCGCAACAGTTGCAGTACGGCATTGGCCGTATCGGGATCGAGGTTGCCGGTCGGCTCATCGGCCAGCACGAGGGCCGGGCGATGCACCAGGGCACGGGCAATTGCCACCCGTTGCATTTCACCGCCGGAAAGCTGGTGCGGATAATCGTCGCCGCGTCCAGCCAGGCCAACCGCCTCCAGCATGGCCAGTTCGCGCCCCTGCGGCAGGCCGTTCAGCAGCAGGGGCAGGGCGACGTTTTGCCGTAGAGTAAGATGGGGCAGGACGTGGAAGGCCTGGAAGATGAAGCCCATGCGGGCGCGGCGCAGGCGGGTGGCGGCGTCGTCATCGAGCGCCGCGAGCGGCGTGCCGTCGACAATGATGGCGGGTTCGGCGCCCGGGTCGGGCTGGTCCAGGCCGGCGATCAAATTCAGCAATGTCGATTTGCCGACGCCGGAGTCGCCCATGATGGCGACGAACTCGCCGGGGGCGAAGGTCCAGCTCAGGCGGTCCAGCACGCGCCGCTCGCTGGAGTAACTCTTGCTAAGGTTGCGCAGTTCCAGCATGGCTTACCTGGTCAGTGCGCGGCGCAGCGCGAAGCTCAGCGCATCGACCAGCGCCACCAGCAGCAGCATGGCCACGATCACCGTCGCCGCCCGGTCCATCTGGAACAGCGACAAGTGGTATTTCAGCATTTGCCCGAGGCCGCCAGCGCCCACCACGCCCAGCACGGCGGCGGCGCGGATATTGTTCTCCCAGCGGTACAGCGTGTAGGACAGCATCTGCGGCAGGGTTTGCGGCAAGGTGGCGTAGAAGAAGGCCGCCATCGGCGTGGCGCCGTTCAGGCGCAGGCTGTGCTCCGGCAGCGGCGGCGCGTTTTCCAGCGCGTCGGCGAACAGGCGCCCCAGCACGCCGGCCGTGTGCGCCGCCAGGGCCATGGTGCCGGCGAAGGGACCCAGCCCGGCCGCCACCAGCAGGATCGAGGCCCAGACCAGTTCCGGGATCGAGCGCAGCACGTTGAGCAGGCCGCGCACGGCGGCGCGCGGCGCCCGGCCGAAGCGCCCGGCGCCGGGAATGGCCAGCAGCAGGCCGCCGGCCACGGCCAGCAGGGTGCCCAGGGCCGACATGGCCAGCGTCTCGATGGTGGCGACGGCGGTCTTGCGCAGGAAGCCGCTGGCCATTTCCGGCGGCGTGAAGCCGGCCAGGAACTTGCCCATGCTGGTCATGGCCTCAAGTGTGAACAGCTCGCCCAGCTTGAGCGAGAGCGTGGCGAAGCTGGCGCCGACCAGCGTCGCCAGGGCGGCGGCGAACAGCCAGCCGGACCAGTTGCGCGGCGGCGGCGATGGCATGTGGTTCATCCCAGCCTCCGGCGCAGGTATTTGGAGACCAGGTCGGCGGCGGCCACCAGCAGCACGAACACGATCAGCATGGTGGATACTTCGCCGCCGGCCAGCATCTTGGTCGATTCCTCCATGCGCTGGCCCAGGCCGCCGGCGCCGACAAAGCCCATCACCACCGAGCCGCGGATCGCGCATTCCCAGCGGTAGACGGTGTAGGACACCAGCTCCGACGCCGCTTCGGGCAGCGCGCCGTACAGCAGCGCGGCCAGGCGCCCGCTGCCGTTCTGCAGCAGAACGTCGCTGGCGTGGTGGTCGGTCGATTCCAGGATTTCCGCGTACACCTTGCCCAGCATGCCGCAGTAGGTGAGGGCGATGGCCAGCACGCCAGCCGTCGGGCCCAGGCTGAAGATGCGCACGAACAGCAGGGCCCACACCAGCTCCGGCACGCTGCGCAGCACCACCAGCAGCCAGCGCACCAGCTGGCGCACCAGGCGCGGGAAGGGCGCAATGCGGCCGGTGCCGACGCGCGAGATCGAAAGGCGTTCGGTGACCAGCAGGGTGGCGGGAATCGCCCCCAGCAGGGCCAGCGTCAGGCCGCAGGTGGCGATGGCCACCGTCTTCCACGCTTCGCGCGCCACCATGGCGAGGAACTCCGTGTCGTGCGCGGGATTAAGGAAGTCGGCCAGGAAGCGCCAGGTGGCCTGCAGGCTTTGCAGGTCGAACAGGATCCAGGGATAGAACTCGGTCGCTACGGCCAAAGGCCACAGCAGCAACAGGCCGACCACGATCATGGTCACGCGCTGGCGCCACGCCGGGTCCGGGTGCTGGGGCGAAAAGGGAACGGAAGGAACGTTATGCATCGCTTACAGGCAGGCCCCGACTGCCAGCTTGGCAGCCATTTCCTGCTGCTGCGGCGAATTGGCGGGCGGCAGTTCGCCGAGATAGAGTTCGTCAACCATGGCTTGCGTGACCTGTTCGCGCGGCAGGTCGAAGGCGACGCGGCCATGCTTCAGCGCCACGATGCGCGGGAAGTGGGCCAGCGCCAGGTCCACCTGGTGCAGGCTGCACACCAGCAGGGCATTGCGCTCGCGCGCTTCCTGCTGCAGGGTGTTCAGGGTCAGTTGCGACAGGGCCGGGTCGAGCGCGGACAAAGGCTCGTCCACCAGCAGCGCTTGCGCCGACGACAGCAGCAGGCGCGCCAGGCCGCAGCGCTGGCGCTCGCCGCCGGACAGGCGGTCGACGCGCGCATACAGCTTGTCGCCCAGGTTGAAGCGTGCCAGGGCGCGGAAGGCGGCTTCCGGGTCGGCCGGCTTGAACAGCGAGAGCAGGGCCTGGCCCAGGCTCCAGTGCGGCAGGCGCGCCGCCAGCACCGCCGTCACCACGCGCTGGCGCGGCGGCAGCGGCGGCGTTTGCGGCGCCAGGAACAGGCGCTTGCGCATGGCGTGGCGGCCGGCATCGGTGAGCTGCCAGGGATCGGTGCCGAATGCCTGGAACTTGCCGCTGTCCGGGCGGTGCGCGCAGGCCAGGGTGGCCAGCAGGGTGGTCTTGCCGGCGCCGGAAGGGCCGATCAGGGCGACCTGCTCGCCAGGTTCGAATTGCAGCGAAATGTCCTGCAGCGCAAGGCCGCGCGTGCCGCCCACGTGGCGGACGGCGAGGCCTTGCAGGTCGTAACAGGCAGAGGACATGCTTATTTCAGCAGGCCGGCGTTCTTGGCTGCTGCTTCGATATTGGTGTAGTTGGCAGCCTTGGTCGGGATGAACTTCGACGCGCGCTGCAGGTCCAGGATCGCCTTGCCTTCAGGGTTGCTGCTGTCCAGCGCCAGGAAGGCATCGGTGATCTTCTTCTTCAGCGCGTCCGGCATATCGGCGCGCACGGTCCAGTTGTAGTCGTAGTAGGCCGGGGTGGTGTAGAACACGCGCACCACGGCTGGGTCGACTTTTTTCTGCTCGTTCAGCTTTTCCCATACCGAGATATTGAGCGCGCCGGCATCGACCTTGCCGCCGGCCACGGCCGCGACGGTGGCGTCATGCGCGCCGGAGAAGGAAATGCGTTTCAGGTCGGTATCCGGGTCGATCTTGGCGGCCAGCAGGAAGGAGCGCGGCATCAGGTGGCCCGAGGTAGAGGATTCGGAACCGAAGCTCAGGGTCTTGCCTTTCAGGTCGGCCAGCGAGTTGATCGACTTGTTGGTGGTGACGAAGACGGAGCGGAATTTCTCGTCTTCCACGCGCTGCACCAGCGGCACCACCTTGCCTTTGCTCATATGGTTGGCCTGCACGAAGGTGAAGCCGCCGAACCAGACCATGTCCAGCTTGCCGTTCACCAAGCCTTCCACCGAAGCGGCGTAGTCGGTCACCGGGGTGAACTCGACTTTCATCGCCAGTTTCTTCTCCAGGTACTCGCCCAGCGGTTTGAATTTGCGCTGCAGCTCGGTCGGCGCCTCATCGGGAATGGCGGAGACGCGCAGGACTTGCTGGGCTTGTGCGCCGGCTGCGGCGAAGAACACACCGGCAGCAAACAGGGCGGTGCGGAGGGAGAAGATGGCCATGAAGGATCCTTATTATTACGTTAATGACGAGCCGCACGCCTCACGGGAGGGCACGGTACCTGGTCTTGGATATTCGGCTATGATAGCAAAAATGTCCCTGGAGCCTCAGCCATGACCTTGTCACGCACGGCAGCGATCCACATGGTCGCACAGCAAACCAGCAGCAAGCCAGCCGGAGTTGCCCATGGCGATGCGGCCACCATTGCCGACATCAGCGCCGGATTGCTGGCGCCGCAGGCCACCACTTCCCCCAAATATTTTTACGACAGCCTGGGCTCGCACCTGTTTGAGGCCATCTGCGAATTGCCCGAGTATTATCCGACCCGCACCGAAGCGGCCATCTTTGCCCGCCACGGCGCAGAGATGGCGCAGCGGTTGGGACCAGGCGCCACCTTGGTCGATTTGGGCGCCGGCAACTGTGCCAAGGCCGCCAGCCTGTTCCCGCTGCTGCAGCCGCGCCAGTATGTTCCCGTCGATATTTCCAGCGATTTCCTGCAGCAGGCGGTGAGCCAGCTGCGCCAGCGCTTCCCGGCGATTGCCATCACGCCGCTGGTGACGGACCTGGCGCAGCCGCTGTTGCTGCCGCCCTCGGTGCCGGCGGCGCGGCGCCAGTTTTTCTACCCCGGTTCGTCGATCGGCAATTTCACGCCGCATGAGGCGGTGGCCTTCCTGCGCCAGGTGCGCGAGAACGTCGGCGCCGATGGCGGCCTGCTGATCGGCGTCGACCTGGTGAAAGACCCGGCCGTGCTGGATGCCGCCTATGACGATGCGATCGGCGTGACGGCCGCCTTCAACCTGAATCTGCTGCGCCACCTGAACCACCTGGCCGGCGCCAACTTCGACCCGCTGCAATGGCGCCACGTGGCCTTCTTCAACGATGCCGAAAGCCGCATCGAGATGCACCTGGAAGCGCGCTGCGCGCTCAGCGTGCAATGGCAGGGCGGCGAACGCTCGTTTGCGCAGGGAGAGCGCATCCACACGGAGAACAGCTACAAGTACACCGTGGCCGGTTTCACCCGCTTGCTGGCCGACGCCGGCTTCCGCGTCGATGGCACCTGGACCGACGATGCACACTGGTTCGCGGTGATGCACGCCGCAGCGGCCTATGCGTGATGCCTGTCCCTGGACCGAGCGCTACCTGCAAGTGCGGGCGGCGACGCTGGAGCTGGCCGCGCCGCTGTCGGACGAGGATTGCGGCGCGCAGTCGATGCCGGACGCCAGCCCGGTCAAATGGCACCTGGCGCACACCACCTGGTTCTTCGAGACCTTTATCCTGGAACGCTTCGAGGCCGGCTTCCAGCCGTTCCACCCGGCGTTCCGCGTGCTGTTCAACTCCTACTACAACGGCGTCGGCGACAAGCACCCGCGGCCGCAGCGCGGCCTGCTGACGCGGCCTGCGCTGGCCGAAGTGCGCGCCTACCGCGCCAATGTCGACGCCCGCATGGCAGCCCTGGTGGCGCGCCGCGGCAACGATGCCGCGCTGGCCGCGCTGCTGGAGCTGGGCCTGCAGCATGAGCAGCAGCACCAGGAGCTGATCCTCACCGACGTCAAGCACCTGATGGCGCAGAACCCGCTGGCGCCGGCCTACCTGCCGCCGCCAGCTGCGTCCCAGCCAGGCCAGGCCGGTGCGCTGGACTGGCAGCGCTGCGAAGGCGGCCTGTGCGACATCGGCCACCAGGGCGACGGCTTCTGCTTCGACAACGAGCTGCCGCGCCACAAGGCGTATGTGGCGCCGTTCGAGCTTGCCTCGCGCCTGGTGACGAATGGCGAGTACCTGGCCTTTATCGCAGCCGGCGGCTATGCCGACCCGGGCCTGTGGCTGGCCGAGGGCTGGGACTGGATTCGGGCGCAAGGCATCGAAGCGCCGCTGTACTGGGCGCGCAACGCCGCCACGGCAAGCGGCTGGGACGCCTTCACCCTGCACGGCCGCCAGGCGCTCGACCCTGCCGCGCCGGTGACCCACATTTCGCTATACGAAGCCGACGCCTACGCCCATTGGGCCGGCGCGCGCCTGCCGACGGAAGCCGAATGGGAATACGCCGCCCGCACGCACCGGCTGCAGCAGATGTTCGGCCACTGCTGGCAATGGACCAGCAGCAGTTACGCGCCATACCCCGGCTTCCGCCCGGCGGCGGGCGCGATTGGCGAGTACAACGGCAAGTTCATGGTCAACCAATACGTGCTGCGCGGCGCCAGCCTGGCCACCCCGGCCGGCCACTCACGCCCCAGCTACCGCAATTTCTTCCCCGCCAGCGCCCGCTGGCAGTTCACCGGCATCCGCCTCGCACGCTAGAAAAAATGGGGACGTACCCCATTTTTCGCTGCGCGAAAAAATGGGGTACGTCCCCATTTTTTCGTCCCCATTTTTTTCAAGGATCAGGCCACCAGCCTTTCCGGTTGGCGTAAAGCGGGGCGGGTGGTGTGGCGGGCGGCGCTGGGGGCGGGGGCGCTGACCTGGTCGCCGGGCAGGCGGAAGCGGGCCACCAGGCGCTCCAGTTCGCCCGCCTGGTCGCTCATGGCGGCGGCAGCGGCGGCGGCCTGCTCGACCAGTGCGGCATTCTGCTGTGTGCCCTGGTCCATCTGGATAATCGCCATATTCATCTGCTCGATGCCGTCGGTCTGCTCGCGGGTGGCCACCGATATCTCGGCGACGATCCTGGTCACGCGCTGCACCGAGGCCACCACTTCATCCATGGTGGTGCCGGCCTGGGCCACCAGGCGGGCGCCGGCGTCGACCTGGTCGACGGAGTTGGAAATCAGCTCCTTGATCTCTTTCGCCGCGCTGGCCGAGCGCGCCGCCAGGTTGCGCACTTCGCTCGCCACCACGGCGAAACCGCGCCCCTGCTCGCCGGCGCGTGCCGCTTCCACGGCGGCGTTCAGGGCCAGGATGTTGGTCTGGAAGGCGATGCTGTCGATGACCGAGATAATGTCCACCACCTTGCGCGAGGATTCGTTGATCGAGCCCATGGTCGACACGACTTGCGATACCACCTCGCCGCCGCGCTGCGCGACGGAGGAGGCGGAGTTGGCCAGCTTGTCGGCCTCCTGCGCGTTCTCGGCATTGGCCTGCACGGTGGAGGTGAGTTCCTCCATCGACGAGGCGGTTTCTTCCAATGCCGACGCCTGGGTTTCGGTGCGCGCCGACAGGTCCATATTGCCGGTGGCGATTTCGTTGGAGGCGGACGCGATCGCCACCGTGCCATTGCGCACCTGGCCCACGATCTGCGACAGCGAATCGTTCATCTCACGCAGCGCTTGCAGCAGCTGGCCTGTCTCATCCTGGGTGCTGGCCTTGATCTGGCTGGTCAGGTCCCCGGCCGCCACCGCGCGCGCCACCTGCAGCGCGTAGTTGATCGGCTGCGTGATGGAACGCGTCACCCACAGCGCGCAGGCGCCCCCCAGCAGCAGTGCCGTGGCGCCGAGGGCGATCATCATCGTGTGCGCGGAGCCGATGTGCTGCTTGATCTGGGCGCCGTTGGTGGCGACGATGGAGTCCTGCAGGTCGGCCAGTTTTTCCACCGTGGCCTGCAGTTTGGCCAGGCGCGGCATGGTCTCCGACATGGCGCGCTGGGTGGCCTGTTCGCGCTGGCCTTCGCCGAGCAGCTTGAGCACGCCAGTGAACGACTGCACGTAAGCGACACGGTCGGTCGTGACCTGGGTCAGCAATTCCCGCCCGGCTGGCAGGTAGACCAGCTTATCGAGCGTGGCGAGGGCCTCGGTGATGATGGTTTTGTTGGCGTCGACCTGCTTGCGCAGGTCGGCCACCTGCGCGGCATCGGTCACGACCAGCAGCTGCAGCACCAGGGCCGCGTTGGCGCGCGTGGTGGCACTGATGGTCGCGGCGGCGTCGGCCTTGACCCAGTCCTTGTCGATGATGGTGGAGCTTAAGTCGCCGATACTGGACAGCCGCTGGCTGCCGATGGCGATAAGCATCGTCATCAGGGCAAAGACAATGGCGAAACATAATCCCAGGCGGGTCCCGATCTTCAGGTTCGCAATGCGCATGACTGCTCCTTAAGGCGGCTGGAAAACGATTTACCAGTATATAGGCAATCGCGGCCGGGAGCGCATGTGCGGGGCGACGGCAGGCGTCGCCCCGTATGGGACTGTGCGTAATACTACACTTGCAATTTGCTAGCCTTGATAGGCCAGGTAATCGATGCCGTGCTGCATGGAGCCAATCACCTGGGCGTAGTTTTCCTTGCTTTCGCTGAAGCCATACAGCACGGTGCCCAGGCTGGCCTTCTTGTTGTCGAGCACGTCGAGCCACCAGGCGAAACCGTCGTTGTCGGGCTGGCGGTGCAGGGCGTACTCGTAGATCTTGGTCAGCATTTCCTTGTTGCTGACGTTGACGC
>NZ_JAYSCO010000102.1:0-9707 GCF_041914865.1 Pseudoduganella sp.
CGCCGCCGAACTTCTTCGACAGAACGGTTGCGATTGCAGCGGTCAGGGTGGTCTTACCATGGTCAACGTGACCGATGGTGCCAACGTTCACGTGCGGCTTAGTCCGCTCGAACTTTTCTTTTGCCATTTTAGACTCCTAACAATGTTAAGTATGCTGGGCACGCGCCCGACTGTCAGATTGGTACTTCTGGAATTCTGGTGCCCTTGACGTGGATTGAACACGTGGCCTCTCCCTTACCAAGGGAGTGCTCTACCACTGAGCTACAAGGGCAGCATGTTGACCATGTAAATACTGGAGCGGGTGAAGGGAATCGAACCCTCGTCTTAAGCTTGGAAGGCTTCAGCTCTACCATTGAGCTACACCCGCGAGGTTCCGACTTCTTTCGACTACTTCACTCAGCTTCCTGCATTTGGTGGAGGGGACTGGATTCGAACCAGTGTACTCATAAGAGGGCAGATTTACAGTCTGCTGCCTTTAACCACTCGGCCACCCCTCCGCGAAGGAACCGCAGAGTATGAAGCAACTTCTCAACACTGTCAATACCGTTATTTGCTTATTTCGCAAACGCTGCATGACCGTGCGCTTCGGGGCGAGATTGTAAGGGCTAGTCCTGCAAAAATGCAAGTGTTGTTTTTGCGTTGCACATTTTGATTTAGAATCGGTCAACTTATCCCGCACTCCGGAGCGCTCTTTCCGTGATCAAACCCGCCCCCGGCTGGCCGCGTACGCTGGCCGCCAACCTCCTGCTGCTGGCGGTGTACGCCGTGGTGGGACGCTTCTGCCTCCACCTGTCGCTGGCGCCCGGTTATGCCAGCCCCCTCTTCCTGCCAGCCGGCATCGGCCTGGCGGCAGTCGTCACCTACGGGCCGCGCCTGCTGCCGGGCATTGCGGCCGGCGCCATCCTGATCAATTTCCTGCCGCTGCCCGGCGCGCCCAACCCGCTCACGCTGCCGCCGCTGGCGCAGGGCTTGGCCGCCGTCGCCGCCGGCATCGCCTCGGCGCTGCAAGCCTGGCTGGGCATGCTGTACTTCCGCCGCGCCATCCGCCCCGAGATCGGTGCCGGGCGCGATGTGCTGCGCTTCCTGCTGCTGGCCGTGTGCGTCACGCTCACCAGCAGCACGCTGTCGAACGCGGCCGGGGTGGCCGCCGGCGCCATTGCGCGCCAGGACTGGCTGACCAGCTGGCTGACCTGGTGGATCGGCGACGCCATTGGCGTGCTGCTGGCCGCGCCGCTGTGCTGGGTGCTGTTTGGCCAGCCGCGCGGCCTGTGGCAACGGCGCCGCATGCTGGTCGGCGTACCGCAGCTACTGCTGGTGACGCTGTGCGTGCTGCTCTACGTGCTGGTGGCGCGCTGGGAAACGCGCCAGCACCTGGAGGGCTTCCGCCTCAAGGCGCAGCAGGTGGGCGATCTGCTGCAGGCCCGTTTTTCCGAGCATGAACGCTATGTGCTGGCCATGGCGCGCGCCATCAACCGCTATGGCCGCGTGATGTCGGCCGCCGGTTTCGACAAGATCGCGCACGGCTACCTGGACCAGCGGCCGGAGCTGCTGTCGATGGCCTGGCTGCGCCCGGTCAGCGCCACCGAGCGGCCCGCCTTCGATGCGTGGGCGCGCGACACGCTGGGGCCGGATTTCCGCATCATCGCCCCCACCAGCCGGCCGGAGCACACGCACAGCCACCTGCCGCACGCGCACGCCACGCTGCCGCCCGGCGAACACATGGTGACCCTGTTCATCGAGCCGGCCGCGCGCCGCCACTACCTGGGCCTGGACTGGCTGGCGGAACCGGTGCGCGCGCAGGCGGTGCGCGCCGCTTTGGCCAGCGGCCGCCCCGTGGCCAGCGCCCCGGTGCTGCTGTCGCAGCCGGGCGAAGGCAGCGGCGTGGTGCTGCTGCAGGCGGTCGACCCGGGCGATGGCCAGCCGGCCGCCGGCATGCTGATGCTGGCCATGCAGATCGATTCCTATGTGCATGGCGCACTGAGCGGCAGCGACTTCCCGCACCTGCAGGCGCGCCTGGTGGACCGCAGCCAGCCCGGCCCGACCACGCTGGTGGACCAGCTGACGCGCACACCGACCGGCGACGATTACTGGCGCAAGCTCAGCTTCGGCGGCCGCGAGTACGAACTGGTGCTGGCGCCCTCGCCCGCCTACATGGCGCACCAGCACGGCTGGCAAAGCTGGCTGGTGCTGAGCGCCGGCCTGCTGCTGACCGGCCTGCTGGGCGCGCTGATGCTGCTGACCAGCGGCGAACGTGCCCAGATCCAGCAGCAGGTCAAGGAAAGCACGGCGCGCCTGCGCGAGCGCGAAGCGCGCCTGCAAGCCATCCTCGACAAGGCGGCCGACGCCATCCTGACCATCGGCGGCGACGGCTTGCTGGTGTCGGCCAACGCCGCCGCCAGCCGCCTGTTCGGCTATGCGCCGGACGCCCTGGCCGGCGTGCCGCTGGCCACCCTGCTGCCGGAAGCGGAAAGCGACAGCGCCGCCCGCCTGCTGCGCAATATCGCCAGCGGCGCCACCCATGAACACGAATCGAGCGGCCGCCGCGCCGACGGCAGCATCCTGCCGATCGCGATCTCGGTCAGCGAAGTCGAACTCCCGGACGGCAATATCTTCGTCGCCATCCTGCACGACCTGACCGAGCAGCAGCGCGCCCAGGAGCGCATCTACCGCCTGGCCCACCACGACCCGCTGACCGGGCTGGACAACCGCCTCTCACTCAACCTGCGCCTGGACCAGCTGCTGGCGCAGACGCGCCGCCTGCAGGGCGCGGCAGCGGTGATGTTCCTCGACCTCGACCACTTCAAGAAAATCAACGACACCCACGGCCACGCCACCGGCGACCAGCTGCTGGTGGCGGTGGCCGACCGCCTGCGCGAGCTGCTGCGCGAAGTCGACACCATTGCGCGCCTGGGCGGCGACGAGTTCATCGTGGTCACCTCCGGCAGCGTGTCGCCGGCCGACGCCACCCATATCGCCATGCGCATCGTGCATGCGCTGGCCGAGCCGTTCCAGCTGGACGGCAAGACCATCCACACCGGCACCAGCGTTGGCGTCGCCATGTTCCCGCAGGATGGGACGGACAGCGCCACCCTGCTCAAGCATGCCGACACCGCGATGTACGCCGCCAAGAGCCACGGGCGCGGCAACTTCCAGTTCTTCGAGGCGGCCATGAATGCCGCGACGCACGAGCGCTTGATGATGGAAAACCGCCTGTGGCAGGCGCTCGAGCTGCAGCAGTTCGAACTCTACCTGCAGCCGCAGGTAGACCTGGCCAGCCGGCGCGTGATCGGCGCCGAGCTGCTGCTGCGCTGGCACCATCCGGAACTGGGCATGGTGGGGCCGGACCGCTTTATCCCGATCGCGGAAGAGTCGGGGCTGATCCTGCCGCTGGGCGAGTGGGTCTTGCAGCAGGCGGTGGCCCTGCTGCAGCGCTGGCAGGGCCAGCTGCGGCTGGCGGTCAACCTGTCGGCGCGCCAGTGCCATGGCGGCGCCCTGCTGCCGCTGCTGGACCGGCTGCTGGCCGACAGCGGCGTCGATCCGGCCCTGCTGGAGCTGGAGATTACCGAGTCGGCAGCGATGCAGGATCCGGAACGCAGCCGCAACCTGCTGCGCGAGCTGCGGGCGCGCGGCTTCACCGTGGCGATCGACGATTTCGGTACCGGCTATTCCTCGCTCAGCTACCTGAAACTGTTTGAGATCGACCGGATCAAGATCGATCGCGCGTTTGTGAAGGATATCGAGACTGATCCGAACGATGCGGTGATCGTCACCGCCACCATCGGGCTGGCGCATGCGCTGGGGCTGGGGGTGGTGGCGGAGGGCGTGGAGACGGAGGCGCAGCTCGACTTCCTGCGCAGCAAGCATTGCAATGAGGCGCAGGGCTACCTGTTTGCGCGGCCGATGCCGGTGGGGGAGTTTGAGAACCTGCTGAACCCGGGAAACCTGGGTCTGACCCAAGGGTCAGACCCCGTTGATGCCGCCGCCGCGGGGTTGGGTCAAGGCCTTTGACTTTCGTCGAAGATCAACAGCGCACAACCAACACCCGCAGCCTTCGCACAGACAGGGTCTGCCCCTTGGGTCAGACCCGGTTTACCGGGTTTTACGGCGACAGTGCCGCCAGCACCTGCGCCTTCAAGGCCCGGATCAGTGAAGTCTCATCCGGCGGCACCCCCTCCGGCGCCGGCTGCGCCCGGTCCGCATAGAACAAGCCCAGCTGCACCCCCTGCACCACCAGCGGCAGTACGATAAAGCTGCGCGTATCCGGCAGCAGTTCCAGGTGCCACTGCGGCAGCAGATCGCGGATCTTGGCCGCGCTCGCATCCGCAATCATCAGGTCCGCATCGTTATCCAGCGCCAGGTGGAACAAATCCTTCCCCTGCAGCGGGAACACAAACCGCTCCTGCCGCTGCGCCACCTTATCGCCCAGCGCGATGCGGGCCCGGAACTGCCCCGCCTTGGTATCCTTCAAGCACACCGTCGCAAAGCGGAAACCCATGCTGCGGTACAGAGTTTCCAGCACCTGCTGGATCAGCTCGTTGACGCGCGCCTTGCCCTGCACCCGCATTTCAGTCAGCTCCTGCACCCCCGCCAGCAACTGCTCGCGCGCATCGTATGGCTTGCCGCTCGGATAAGCGCCCTCCTTGGTGCCCGCGTCCAGGCTGGCCAGCGCCAGCACGCTTGGCAAGGTGCCCGCCGAACCATTGCCGGCCGTCGCCTCCGCTTCCGCATACGGATCGCCCGGCGTACTGGCCACGCCGCCGGCGGCGCCATCCAGCTGCATGCTGTTGAGCAGCGCATCCATGCTGCTGCGCGCGCCCGCCAGCACCTTGGTGACCTGCTCGCGCTCCAGGCCCAGCGCATTGCCGAAGCGCTGGTGCAGCAGGCGCACATCGTCCGCCCCGGCGCCGCCGGCGCGGGTCAGCGCGCGCGCTGCCTCCATGCCGAAGCTCACCACCTGGCGTATCCATTCCGCGCGGTCGGGCGGCGGACGCAGGGTGCCGCCCGGCAAAGGCGCCAGCGAACGCACGATCACGTCCGGGATCTTCCATTCGCGCAGCACGGCCGCCGTCAGCGTGTCGTAGGTGCTGCCCAGGATCATCTGCGAGGCCTGCGCCTGGGTATGCTGGCCGGCCGCCATCAGCGCATTGATTTCGCGGAAGCGCTCATGCTCGCGCGAGGCGATCAGCAATGGCCCCAGGTTCTTGAACAGCGCCCCGATGGCGGCCTCCTCCGCCTTCTGGTAAGGGCTGTAGCGCGCCAGTTCGCGCCCCACCAGGCTGGCGCACAGGGCCGCCTCCAGCTCCACCCGCACGCTCTGCGCATGCTTGCTGTTGGCCAGCGTATCGACCAGCAGCATGGCCAGCGCCGTGGTTTTCACATTATCGAAACCAAGCAGCGAAATCGCGTGGGAAATCGTGGTCACTGGCGCGCCCGACGCTTGCCGGTACTGCGGGGTATTGGCCAGGCGCAGGATTTTCTGGGTCAGCGCCACGTCCGACAGCACGTGGTAAGCGAGGCTTTGCGTGCCCTGGTCGTCGGAATCGGCCATCTGCACCACGCGCGCGATCGAGACGCCAAGCGCAAACAGGCCCTCATCGTCACTGCAAAGCTTCTTCAGCAAATAGGCGCGGACTGGGCGGTCTTCGGGGTTGGGACTGGAGCTCATGGCCCATTGTAGCGCCAGCAGCTATCAGATCGCGACGCGCACACCGGCTTCGCGCCGGGCGGCGGGACGGATGTTGTATTTCTTCAATATATCCTGGTGCAAGCCGGCCAAGGCATTCAGCTTGCTGTTGGCCGGGTCGAGGCGGCGCACGGTGCCCACCAGCGCCAGCGCGTGGCGGCCCAGGGCATCGTCCCAACCCTCGTTCTCCAGGCACTTGAGGATAGCCACCGCCGCATTGAAGGCTACCTGCGCATTGTCCGGCAGCTTGGCCACCGCCTCCAGCATCAGGTCGACCGCGCCGCGGAAGTCGCCGCGTTTGGCCAGCGCCGCACCGGCCGCCACCATTTCGCCGACCTCGTTGCGGCTTTCGTCGGCCAGGCGCTGCGCCAGTTCGGCGTGGCCGTTCTGCTCCATCATGCGCATGGCACGCGCCATGGCGCCCGGCGTGGCGGCATTGCGCATCACGTCGCGCATCACTTCCGTGGCCTGCTCCTGCTTGCCCGCTTCCAGGCAGGTGCGCGCCAGCTCCATCTTCATTTCATTGGACAGGCCGCTGGCCACGCGCACGCCGTTCACCGCGTAGTCGAGCGAGGCATTCATGCGCGCCGTGTTGCCGGTGAATTCGTGCAGCGCCGCCGACGCGATGGCGCTGCAGACATCGGTATTGCGGGCGCCGGCCAGCGACTTGTCCAGGTCGCGGATCACGGCCGCCGCCTGCACCGGGTCGCCCTTCTTGACCAGGGTTTGCGCCAGCTTGGCGTGGTCTTCCGGCGTGCGGAACTCGGAATAGCGCGTCTTGCTCACCACCTGCTTGAAGGCGCGCTCGGCGCCCTCGACATCGCCCGCCTCCAGCGCCACCTCGCCCAGCCGGCGCAGGCGCCGCACGGCATGCGGCGACAGCTCGACCGCATTGTTCAGCACAGCCTGCGCCGCCGCCAGGTCGCCGTTCGCCTCATGGGTGCGCGCCAGCCAGTCGTAGGCATCGAGGAAGCGGCTGTTCTTGCCCAGCAGGTCCTCCAGCATCGTACGCGCCTCGTCGTAGCGCCCGCGCAGGTACAGCGTCTTGGCCTGGCCCAGCCGGGCCCAGTGGATATGGCGCGTCTCCCACAGTTCGGCGTAGATCGGCTCCGCCAGCTCCGGTTCGCCGGCCTGGATATGCATTTCCGCCCGCAGGCGCTTGAAGTCGCAGGCAAAGCGCGGCTGCGCCAGCTCGCCCGCGGCGCACGCCTCGATGGCGGCGCGCAGGTCGCCCATGTCGACCAGCTGGTGCACCGGCACCAGGGCGTTGCGCCGGTCCAGCGCGCGCCAGATGCGCTCCAGCATGGCATCGGCGGCAAACGGCTTGAGGATGTAATCGTTGGGCATCAGCTCGGCGGCGCTGACCACCTTGCTGAACTGGCCCTCGCCGGTGACCATGAAGAACATGGTGCCGGCATTGATCAGGCGGTGATGGCGCAAGTCTTCCAGCATCTGCTGGCCGTCCTGGCCGCCTTCCAGCGCGTACTCGCACAGGATCAGGTCGTAGGTTTTGGCTTCCAGGGCACGGATGGCCTGGTTCGAGCTGGCTGCGTCTTCGATGCGGTCCAGCCCGCACAGGCTCAGCATATTGTGCAGGCTGGCGCGCATGCTGGGATTGGGCTCGATGACCAGCGCTGTCAGGCCCTTCAGTTCATTCATGGCTTCCGGCGGTAGGGCAAGGGCTGCCCTTATTTTAGCGCTTGCACGCTACGCGCCGTGAGATTTCGTGAGAATGGACGTGGCAGCGCGGCGCGGCTGCCACAGTCGGGTTAGCCTAGCCTTGGCCCAGGCCCGGGTTGCGCTCGACCACATCGATCAGGGCGGTCACCACCTCGGGGTCGAACTGGCTGCCGGCACGGTCGCGGATATAGGTCATCACTTCCGGATACGGCCACGGCTCCTTGTAGGGGCGCTCATGCAGCAGCGAGTCGAACACATCGACCACCGCCACGATGCGCGCCGACAGCGGGATTTGCTTGCCTTTCAAGTGTCCCGGATAGCCGTTGCCGTCCCAATGCTCATGGTGGCCGCCGGCAATCTCCGCGCCATAGGTCAGGTAGCTGACACCGTCGACCATATTGGCCGCCCGTTCCAGCACGCTGCGCCCGACGGCGGCGTGGGTTTGCATCAAGGCCCGCTCCTCCTCGGTATGCGCGCCCGGCTTGAGCAGGATATGGTCCGGCGTTGCCACCTTGCCCACATCGTGCAGGATCGACGCCAGGCCGATCATGTCGATCAGCTGCGGCGTCAGCTCCTCGTCATACACGCCGCGCTCCTTCATGCGCGCGGCAATGGCGGAGGACAGCTGCTGCACCCGGCGCACATGGCCGCCAGTGCAGCCATCGCGGAATTCCGCCAGGTCTGCCAGCGCCACCACGGTCGCTTCCTGCGCCTTGCGCAGCTGGCCGAACATGTACAGGTTGTCAAACGCAGCGGCAATACGCTCGCAGAACACTTCCAGCAAATCGCGCTGGATCTGGGCCAGCGGCCACGGCGGCGTGACCGAAATTAGCACGTCGCGGTTTTCCTGGGTGTGGATATAGAGCACATTGGCCGGATGGTCGAACTGGCTCTTCTTCTCCTCAAACGCCTTGCGGATGGTCGGCCACAGCGGGTGGCCGGGCGGCATCTGCTCGTTCTCGGCCAGTGGCGCATAGCCGCCGGTGGCCGCCACCACGGTGGTGTCGCCAGTATCGACCTGCATCAGGCACAGCACGCCATCGGCGCCCACGTCGAGGATGGCCGACACCTGGTTCAGCACGCCGGACGCGAATTCGCGCAGCGAATGGATCTGGTACAGGTTGGTCGCGCCGGCCAGGATCTTGCCCAGGCCGATGCGCGAACGCTCCAGCATGTTCAGGCTCTCATACGCGCGCAGGGCCGAGATCACCGTAGTGAACAGCTTCTGCGTGGTCAGCTCGGTCTTGGCCTTGTAATCGTTGATATCGTATTCGATGATGACGCGCTGTTCCGGCGCCTGGCCCGGCTGGCCGGTACGCAGCACCACGCGCACGATGGAGTTGTGCAGCTCTTCGCGGATGCGGCGCGCCAGCAGCAGGCCCGCATCGTCGGTTTCCATGACAACATCCAGCAGCACCAGCGCGATATCAGGCGTATCGCGCAGGATTTCAAAAGCCTCGCGGCCGCTATAGGCCGAAAACAGTTCCAGCTCGCGCCCCTTGAAGCTCACATTGCGTAGCGCCAGGCGGGTGACCGCGTGCACGTCCTGGTCATCATCCACGATCAGCACGCGCCACAAGCGCTGTTCAGGGGAGCCAGCCGATGATGGTTGCTTGTCTTCTTCGTCTTCTTCCAGCAGCCAGTTGTCATCGACGGCGTGGGGGTCCGTCATGAAGTCTCCTTGATTAAAATAGACTAATCTTTACATCCAGCATAATCAGATTTGACTTACGTCGCAATTAAAACTTGCCCACTCGTAAATCGCTTTGCACTCTGATACGCTTTGACAACACCGACCTTTGCTAAAGGAAAAATCATGCAAGTGAGCACTGCGCAAGAAGACGCCAGCCAAGGAAAGGAATTCCTCGCATTCAAGCTGGGCGCCGAAGAATATGGCATCGACATCCTGAAGGTGCAGGAAATCCGCGGTTACGAAGCGGTGACCCGCATTGCCAACGCCCCCGAGTTCATCAAAGGCGTGATCAACCTGCGCGGCATCATCATCCCGGTGGTCGACATGCGCATCAAATTCAAGCTGGGCGAGCCGGTGTACGACCAGTTCACGGTGGTAATCATCCTCAACATCAATGGCCGCGTGGTCGGGATGGTGGTGGATTCGGTATCCGACGTGACGACGCTGACGCCGGACCAGATCAAGCCCGCGCCCGACATGGGCACCGCCTTCAGTTCCGAATACATGATTGGCCTTGGCACGGTGGGCGAGCGCATGCTGATCCTGGTCGACATCTACCGCCTGATGTCCAGCCCCGACATGGGCCTGAGCGAAACCCTCACCGCCGGCACCTGAAAAAATTCGGGGTCAGGTCTGACAATCGGACAAATC
>NZ_JAYSCO010000103.1:0-9326 GCF_041914865.1 Pseudoduganella sp.
GAGCGCTTGCATGGCATGCAAGAGGTCAGCGGTTCGATCCCGCTTACCTCCACCATCAAAGGCACAACGCAGTTACAGTCCAACAGGTCCCCATCGTCTAGAGGCCTAGGACATCACCCTTTCACGGTGAGTACCGGGGTTCGAATCCCCGTGGGGACGCCACACAATTCTTCTTACCTTCTTCCAAATCTGCTTAAAAAGCGTGCAGGCTTAACTCCTTTGCATCTTCGTGGTTCGCGTACTAATATGAGTTACGGACCCCTGCACAGGAGGAAGTCATGGAACTTCGCATGCTGCAATCGCATCGCTGGGTGGCGCGCCAGGCTGACTGGACCGCTGCGGCCATTGCCGGTTTCGGAGCCGGCGGTATCCTGATGTTGCTGGAGCTGATATGGGCCACCGCGCAGGGCAATGACCGATGGCTTGCAACCCGCATGGTGGCGGCAATGGTCATGGGCTGGGAGGTGCTGCAAACGTCCGGCTACGACCTCACTGTCGTGATCGCAGCGCTGGCAGTCCACTATATCCTCGGCATCACTTTCGCCATGATGCTGGCGGCCATCATCGCGCCGTTCCAGCTCGATTCGAGCGTGGGGCTGGTCACCTTGACCGGCGCAGCGTTCGGCGTGCTGCTGTATGTGCTGAATTTCTACGGGATGTCGGAAGCGTTCACCTGGTTCGCCGAGCTGCGCGGCTGGTCGACCTTCCTCGCGCATGTGATCTTCGGCGCCAGCTGTGCGCTGTTCTACCGCATGCTCGAACGCCCCGGAAAACGCGAGTAAGCAAGCCCCTGCAAAACCGCCCCGCCACCAGCGGGGCGTAGCCGTGTGTAGTTCCCCATAACTAACCGGGCTAAATATTATGGCGTTGGCAATCTCCCTTATCCTGATTGTTCTTGGCGCAATAATTTTTCATTGGCTCAGCCCCTGGTGGCTGACCCCCATTGCCTCCAACTGGCAGGCGATGGACGATGCTTTCATGATCACGCTTGTGATCTGCGCCATCCTCTTCATCATCATCCACCTGTTTGTCGCCTATGCCGTGGTCCGGTTCCGCCACCGCGAAGGGCATCGCGCTGCCGCCGAGTCGCATAACCGCAAGCTGGAATGGTGGCTGATCGGCGGCACCTCGGTCGGCATCGTGGCGATGCTCGCGCCCGGCCTTCATGTGTACGCCAAACTGATCGACCCGCCGCCCAATGCCAGTGTGTTCGAGGTGATGGGCAAGCAGTGGGACTGGCACTACCGCTTGCCGGGCAAGGACAACAAGCTGGGCTCCACCGACGTGCGCTTCATCAATGCCACCAATCCCTTCGGCATCAATCCGGAAGACCCGGCGGGGCAGGATGATGTGCTGGTCGATGGCAATGAGATGCATATCCCGCTCAACCAGCCGGTCAAGGTGCTGCTGCGCGCGCAGGATGTGCTGCACGACTACTACGTGCCGCAATTCCGCACCCGCATGAACATGGTGCCGGGGCTGGTGACGCATTTCTGGCTGACGCCGACGCAGGTCGGGCGTTTCGAGGTGCTGTGCGCGCAGTTGTGCGGCGTGGGGCATTCGAATATGCGCAGTGCCGTGGTGGTGGAAGAGCAGGCGGCATACGATGCCTGGCTGGCCAGGCAGCCCACCTTCAGCGGCAAGGGCGCGGCGGGCGGCGTCGGCGGTCCGCCCGAGCCGGGCAAGCAGGGCAGGCTGATTGCGCAGTCCAAAGGCTGCGTGGCTTGCCATACCGTGGACGGCGCGCCGAGCGTGGGGCCGACCTGGAAGGGGCTGTACGGCAAGCAGGAAGCGCTCGAGGGCGGCGCCACCGTGGCGGTGGACGACGCCTACCTGCGGCAGGCGATCAACGACCCCAAGGCCACCCTGGTCAAGGGCTATCCCAACATCATGCCGCCCAATCCGCTGAGCGATGAGGAAATGGCGGCAGTGATCGACTACATCAAGACGGTACGCTGAGGAGACCTCGCATGTCTTATGGTGAACAGCACGGCCACGACGACGATGGCCACCATGCCCCGCAAAGCTTCTGGACCAAGTATGTCTGGAGCCAGGACCACAAGGTTATTGCGATCCAGTACACGATCACGGCGCTGTTTATCGGCCTTATCGGCTTGATCCTGTCGGACCTGATGCGCCTGCAGCTTGGCTTCCCCGGCAAATTCCAGTTTATCGACCCAAGCAGCTATTACCAGTTCATCACCATGCACGGCATGATCATGGTGGTGTATCTGCTGACGGCGCTGTTCCTGGGCGGGTTCGGCAACTACCTGATCCCGCTGATGGTGGGGGCGCGCGACATGGTGTTCCCCTTCCTGAACATGCTTTCCTACTGGTTCTACCTGCTGGCGGTGGTGATCCTGTGCGTGAGCTTTTTTGTGCCGGGCGGCCCGACCGGCGCCGGCTGGACGCTGTATCCGCCGCAGGCCATCCTGCCCGGCACGCCGGGCGTGGAGTGGGGTATCGTGATCATGCTCATCTCGCTCGCGGTGTTCATTGTGGCCGCCACCATGGGCGGCCTGAACTACGTGACCACGGTGCTGCAGGCGCGCACGCGCGGCATGACGCTGATGCGCATGCCGCTGTCGGTGTGGGGCATCTTCGTGGCGACCATCCTGGCGCTGCTGGCCTTCCCGGCGCTGTTCGTCAGCGCCGTGATGATGCTGTTCGATAAGCTGCTCGGCACCAGCTTCTTCATGCCGGCCCTGGTGTCGATGGGGCAGCAGCTCGATTACAAGGGCGGCAGCCCGCTGCTGTTCCAGCACCTGTTCTGGTTCTTCGGCCACCCCGAGGTGTATATCGTGGCGCTGCCGGCCTTCGGCGTGATCTCGGACCTGATCAGCGTGCACGCCCGCAAGTGCATCTTTGGCTACCGCATGATGGTGTGGGCCATCGTGATCATCGGCGGCTTGAGCTTTGTCGTGTGGGCGCACCATATGTATGTGAGCGGCATGCACCCGTGGTTCGGCTTCTTCTTCGCCACCACGACGCTGATCATTGCGGTGCCGACCGCGCTCAAGGTCTACAACTGGACGTTGACCTTGTGGCGCGGCGATATCCATATGACGGTGCCGATGCTGTTTGCGCTTGGCTTTATCAGCACCTTCCTGATCGGCGGCCTGACCGGCCTGTTCCTGGGCAATGTCAGCGTCGACATTCCGCTGTCGAATACCTACTTCGTGGTGGCGCACTTCCATATGGTGATGGGCGTATCGCCGGTGCTGGCGGTGTTCGGCGGCCTGTACCACTGGTACCCGAAGGTGACGGGCCGCATGTACAACGAGGCCCTGGGCCAGGCGCATTTCTGGATCACCTTCATTGGCGCCTACGCCATCTTCTTCCCGATGCATTATCTCGGCATCCTCGGCATGCCGCGCCGCTACTACGCCTACGAGAACTATGCGTTCATTCCCGAATCGGCGCAGAGCCTGAATGCCTTCATCACGGTGGCGGCGCTGGTGGTCGGCGTGGCGCAGCTGCTGTTCCTGTTCAATCTCTTCTGGAGTGCGCGCAAAGGCGCGGCGGCGGGCGGCAATCCGTGGCGCGCCGCCAGCCTGGAATGGTATACGCCGCAGACGCCGCCCGGCCACGGCAACTGGGGGCCTGAGCTGCCGTCGGTGCACCGCGGGGCCTACGAATATGGCGTCGATGGCCCGGGCGGCGACTATATCCCGCAGAACGCCGGGCCGGAGTTCGGGCCTGACCCGCATGCGCCGCCGCCAGCGCGCCCGGCGCCGCAGCATGATCCCGCCGAGGTGCCGAAATGAGCGCCGGCGCAACCTGGCGCTCCAGCGGTGGCATTCCGGGCCAGTCCGGCGGGGGCGACGGTGGCCACGGCGGGCGTGGCGATGCGCACGGCAGCGGCCCGGCCTGGCCGCAGGGGGCGCGCCGCATCGGCTTGTGGGTGTTCATGGTGGTGGTCACCACGCTGTTCGGCCTGTTCGGCGTCGCCTACATGATGCGCGCGGCCTATGAAGACTGGCGGCCGATCGCGTACATCCCGTGGCAGCTGTACTGCAGCACCGGCTTGCTGGTGCTGTGCAGCCTGGCGTGGGAACTGGCGCGGCGCCACGTCGCTGCCGGCCGGCGCGAAGCGGCGCGCAGCACGACCATCGGCGCGCTGGTGCTGTCGGCAGCCTTCGTGCTGTCGCAGCTGTACGCCTGGCAGGCCATGGCGGCGGCCGATTACGGCGTGGCCGCCAACCCCGCCAACAGCTTCTTCTACCTGATCACCGGCTTGCACGCGGCGCACGTGCTGGGCGGCATGGTGGCGGGCGCGTTTGCCGTGCGCAGGGCAGGGGAGGCTATCGGCCTGTGCGCCCAGTACTGGCATTTCCTGTTCGTCCTGTGGCTCGCCGTGTTCAGCATGATTTATATGGTGACGCCCGAATTTGTCCGCGCTTTCTGCACAACGATAGGCATTCCTGTGAGGTGAGGTTATGGATACCGGCACCAACGACATGAAAGGCTTTGTCTCGGACTGGGCGGGCGACCGTGCCGCCTTCCGCGTCCCATGGGGCAAGGCGATGATGTGGATCTTCCTGCTCAGCGACACCTTCATCTTCGGCACCTTCCTCACCGGCTATATGTCGGTACGCATGGCCACCACCACCGCCTGGCCCAATCCGAGCGAAGTGTTTTCGCTGACGATCATGGGCACCAACTATCCGCTGATCCTGATCGCCATCATGACCTTCGTGCTGATCACCAGCAGCGGCACGATGGCGATGGCGGTCAACTATGGCTACCAGCGCAACCGCAAAGTGGCCGCAACGCTGATGCTGGTGACGGCGGCGCTGGGCCTGGTCTTTGTCGGCATGCAGGCGTTCGAGTGGAGCAAGCTGATTCACGAAGGCGTGCGGCCGTGGGGCAACCCGATGGGGGCGGCGCAATTCGGTTCCTGCTTCTTCATGATCACCGGTTTCCACGGCCTGCACGTCTCGGCGGGCGTGATCTACCTGGCGATCATCGCGCGCCGTGTCCTGAACGGGCATTACGAGCAGAAGGGCTACGACATCATCGAGATCACGGGCCTGTATTGGCACTTTGTCGATCTTGTCTGGGTGTTTATCTTTGCATTGTTCTATCTCTGGTAGGAGGCAACCATGTCAGGCACTGCCCACCAGCAGCATCCCATCGGCACCTACGTCAAGGTATGGATACTGCTGTTCGTACTGAGCTTCTTTTCCTACCTGGTGGATTTCTTCCATGTGCAAGGTGTGCTGCGCTGGGGCTTGATACTGGTGCTGATGATGTTGAAGGCCGGCTTGATCGTCGCGGTCTTCATGCATATGAAGTGGGAAAGGCTGGCGCTGATTTTTGCGATTGTCCTGCCGCCTTTGGCGTTACTGGTGCTGGTGGCGATGATGGGTGCCGAATCGGGCTACGTGCACGATAACCGCGTCGAACACTTCGCGGTTGCGCCCTTGAAATGACGCTTGCACGCTGCTATAATTCGCGCACGCTTTTACGACGTCCCCATCGTCTAGAGGCCTAGGACATCACCCTTTCACGGTGAGTACCGGGGTTCGAATCCCCGTGGGGACGCCAAGTCATTTAAAGCGTAGTGCAAGTCCAGGGTCCCCATCGTCTAGAGGCCTAGGACATCACCCTTTCACGGTGAGTACCGGGGTTCGAATCCCCGTGGGGACGCCAAAGATCAGAATGAAGCCGCCTAGTGCGGCTTTTTCATTTTCCGCGCTTTTTTGACGCTATGCCAAGCCTGTCCCTCGATCTGTTCTGCAAGGTTGTCGATAATTTCGGCGACATCGGCATTTGCTGGCGCCTGGCGCGCCAGCTTGAGCGCGAACACGGCATCGCCGTGCGGCTGTGGGTCGACGACCTGCATGCCTTCCACCGCATTTGCCCGCAAGTGGACCGTGCCGCCGCGCAGCAGGTGATCGACAACGTGGCCGTGCGCCACTGGGCCGGCCAGGACGGCGAATACACGCCGGCCGATGTGGCGGACATCGTCATCGAATTCTTCGCCTGCGATATCCCGCCCGGCTATATCGCCGCCATGGCGCAGCGCCCGGTCAAGCCGGTGTGGCTGAACCTGGAAGGTTTGAGCGCGGAAGAGTGGGTGGAGGGCTGCCACAGCCTGCCGTCCAAACATCCGCGCCTGCCGCTGACCAAGTATTTCTTCTTCCCCGGCTTCACCGACAAGACCGGCGGTTTGCTGTGCGAGTCCGGCCTGGAAGCCGAGCGCGCAGCGTTTGCCGCCGATCCGGCCGCGGCGCCAGCGTTCCTGGCATCGCTCGGCGTGAGCGCCGCCGAGGCGGCAGCCCTGAAGGTATCGCTGTTCTGCTATCCCTACGCGCCGGTGGCCGAATTGTTTGCCGCCTGGCGCGACGGCGGCGCCCCCGTGACCTGCCTGGTGCCGGAAGGCGTGGCGGCCGATGCGGTTGCCGCTTTCCTCGGCCAGCCCGCCGTGCCGGGCGCCGTGCACAGCGCAGGGGCGCTGACGGTGCGCGTGCTGCCCTTCGTGCCGCAGCAGGATTACGACAAGCTGCTCTGGTCCTGCGACCTGAACTTTGTGCGCGGCGAAGATTCCTGGGTGCGCGCGCAATGGGCCGGCAAATCCTTCATCTGGCACATTTACGCGCAGGACGAAAACCTGCACCATAAAAAATTGCGCGCCTTCCTGCAGCGCTATTCCGGCGGCGAGGCGTTCGATGCGTTTTCGCTGTGCTGGAACGGCGCCCGCCAAGGCAGCTGGCCCGAGCTGTGGCAGGGCTTGTCTGCGGCAATGCCTGAAATTTCGGCAAAGTCGTCACAATGGCAACAAAAAATCCTGGCCAACGGCGATCTGGCCACGAATTTGACTAAATTTTGTGCATCGCTGACGTAACACATCATATCCCCGTGCTATAATGCACGGTTACTGCAACTCCCCTTAACCGGTATATATTCGCTATGAAATTCGCAAAAGAGATTCGTGTCGGCAACATCATCATGGTTGAAGACAAGCCATTCATCGTCCTGCGTTCCGACGTCAACGGCTCGTCCCGCACTGGCTTCACCTACAAATGGAAGATGAAGAACCTGCTGACCAACGCTCCGCTGGAAAACGTGTTCCGCGGCGATGACAAGTTCGACGTGGTCGTTCTGGACAAGAAGCCAGTGACCTACTCGTACTTCGCTGACCCACTGTTCGTCTTCATGGACGAAGAGTACAACCAGTACGAAATCGAAGAAGAGAACATGGGCGACGCCGTCAACTACCTGAAAGACGGTATGGAGTGCGAAGCTGTCTTCTACGACGGCAAAGCCATCTCCGTTGAACTGCCAACCACCATCGCTCGCCAGATCATTTACTCGGAGCCAGCAGTTAAAGGCAACACCTCCGGCAACGTGACCAAGGAAGCCAAACTGGAAAACTCCATCGAAGGCCGCAACTTCACCATCCAGGTGCCTCTGTTCGTGTCCCAGGATGACGTGGTCGAGATCGACACCCGTACCCACGAGTTCAAAAAGGTCGTGCGCGGTTAATATCCGCAAGATCTGTTGCAAAGTCGCAATGAAAAGCCCGCTTTCGCGGGCTTTTTTACTTTCTGACAGTATTATTTACTTGCAAACTGCTGGTATTCTTTTGGTTTCGTGCTGTTCTTTACACAAAGAGGGCGTACCAGATGGATCGACGGGGTTTCGTGAAGTTGGGGCTGGCTGCCGGTGGCGCAACTACTTTGCCGCGTACACAGGCTGCGGTGCCGTCCGTGCTGGACGCGGGCGTCCAGCAGCAGCAGGAGCTGATGGCGGCCAATAAGCTGACCTCGCATTCGCTGACCTCACAGTACCTGGCGCGCATCAATGCCATCGACAAGGCCGGCCCCCGCATCAATTCCATCATCGAGATCAATCCCGAAGCGCTGAAAATCGCGCGCGAGATGGACCGCGAACGCCTGCAGCGCAAGCTGCGCGGCCCGCTGCACGGCATCCCCGTGCTCCTGAAGGACAATATCGCCACCGCCGACCGCATGAGCACCACCGCCGGTTCGCTGGCGCTGGCCGGGGTGCGCGCCGCGCGCGACTCGCATGTCGCCGCCAAGTTGCGGGAAGCGGGCGCAGTCATCATCGGCAAAACCAACCTCAGTGAATGGGCCAATATGCGCTCCAGCCACTCCGTCAGCGGCTGGAGTGCGCGCGGCGGGCTGACGCGCAACCCCTATTCGCTGGACCGCAACTGCAGCGGCTCAAGCTCCGGCTCCGGCGCCGCCATTGCGGCCGGCCTGGCCACGCTGGCCGTCGGCACCGAGACCGACGGCTCGATCGTCTCGCCGGCCTCGATCTGCGGCCTGGTCGGGATCAAACCCACGATCGGCCTGGTGAGCCGCAGCGGCATCATCCCCATCGCCCACTCGCAGGACACGGCAGGCCCCATGGCGCGCAGCGTGTCCGACGCCGCCCTGATGCTGGCCGCGATGGTGGGCGTCGACCCGAACGACCCGGTCACGCAGGAAGGGGCGGGCAAGGCATCCGACTACGCCAGCGCACTGAAGCGCGACGGCCTGCGCGGCAAACGCCTCGGCGTCGCCCGCAACTTCTTCGGCGGCAGCGACGGCGTCGATGCGGAGATTGAGAAAGCGCTGGAAGCCTTGAAAGCGCAGGGCGCGATCCTGGTCGACGTACAGGTGCCCAACACCGAAAAATACGGCGACAGCGAAACCGAAGTCCTGCTGCACGAATTCAAAGTCGACCTGGCCGCCTACCTGCGCGATTACGCGCCGGACGCCAAGGTCAAGAACATGGCCGACCTGATCGCGTTCAACAAACAGAACGCGCAGCTGGAGTTGCCGTACTTCGGCCAGGAATACCTGGAGCGCGCGGAGGCCAAGCCGGGCCTGGACAGCAAGGTGTACCAGGAGGCGCTGGCTAACAACCACCGCTACTCGCGCGAAGAAGGCATCGACCTGGTGCTGAAAGCGCACGAGCTGGACGCTTTGGTGGCGCCGACCGACGGCACCGCCTGGCTGACCGACTTCATCAACGGCGACCACTACCCGAAGAGTTTCTCATCGCCCGCCGCCGTGGCAGGCTACCCGCACGTCACGGTGCCCGCAGGGTATGTACGCGGCCTCCCGGTCGGCCTCTCATTTGTCGGCACCGCCTACAGCGAAGCCTCGTTGATCGGCATGGCCTACGCCTTCGAGCAAGCCACGCTGATCCGCCGCGCCCCGCAATTCCCCGCCAGCGTCTCCATCCGTCCCTAGAAGAAATGTCCATGTTGGGGTCAGGAAGAAAAGTGGACATTTCTTGTGGGAAATGTCACCATTTTTGAGTAGCCCCAACAGGTCATGTTGTTTTTGATGCTTGGGTGTAGCGCAACT
>NZ_JAYSCO010000104.1:0-8546 GCF_041914865.1 Pseudoduganella sp.
TACGGTTGGGCTCGTGTCCGATTGTCAGACCTGACCCCGAATTTTCCGTCTACGGAATTAGAACTCTTTCTCGGGTAAGGCTATGGAATTATCGGTCGAGAACTGGTAGTCCTTGAACACGTGTTCGGCGGTCAGCAGCTGGTAGCTGCCGTCCGGTTTCTTGAACGAGGTGTCCTTCAGGCGGTAGGTGTAGTGGCCGCAAGTCCAGCAGTTGAAGTTGCGCATGTGCGTGCACAGGCAGGTCTTGTCCATCACCTTGATGCCCTTGTCGCTGCCGCCGTTGGCCGTCACTTCGCGGTTGTACGAATTGATGTAGGCGCAGTTGCCGGTGGCGTCCAGCAGGTAGCCGTACGATTCGCAGCCGGGGCGGATGCCGGAGCCGATCGCAGGGGTCTGCTGCAGCATGCGCATCGGGTAGCCGGTCGGCGAGATGCCGTTGACGATCACGTCTTCTTCGGTGGCTTTGAAGTACTCCTGCTTCACTTCATCCGGCAGGCCGCATTCCTTGGTCACGGTGAAGCGGGTCGCCACCTGCACGCCGGCTGCGCCCATTTCCAGGAACGATACGGCGTCGCTGCCGGTGAACACGCCGCCGGCGGCAATCACCGGCACGTCCAGGTTTTCACCTTTCAGGTAGTCCAGTACTTCGCGCGTGATGGTGTGCAGGTCGTAGTCTTTCCAGTCTTCCGGGCCGAAGCCGAGGTGGCCGCCGGCCAGCGGGCCTTCCACGATCACGTAGTCGGGCAGGCGGTCCAGCTTCTGGTTCTTGCGCAGGAAGATCTGCAGCGCGCGCACGGAGGAGACGATGATGCCCAGCTTCGCTTCGCGGAAGCGCGGGTGGTCGGCCATCAGGGCGAAGGAGCCGAAGTGCAGGCCGGCCGACAGGGTGATGCCGTCGATGCCCGCGTCCAGCGCCGCGTTCAGGCGCGTGCGCAGGGTTTCCTTCGGGCCGTTCATGGTCAGCTTTTCCATGCAGTTGACGAAGATCAGGCCGGGGCCCTGCTTGCGCTGCATGGTGTCGCCCACGTGGCGACGCTGTGCTTCCGCCAGGCGACCGAGGTCGAACTGCACCTCGGACTTGTCCATATTGTTGATGTTGTGCTTGTACAGGCGGGTCTTGTCCTTGACGAAGGTGGTGTCGAACTTGCGGTCCGAAACGTCCTCCACCATCGCATCGGAAATATGGCCGATGCCGCCAAGGCGCGCTGCTTCCAGCGCCAGTTCGGTCGTGGAAATATCCACGCCCATCCCGCCGATCATGATTGGCACATACTCCTTGTCACCAAACTTGAGGCGGAAATCGTCAACACGTTTCATTACAGTCCTTCGATCAATCGCGGAAATTGTTGAATTCCAGGGGCGTGTCCGGCACTTCCTTGCGCAGCAGCTGCATGGCAGCCTGCAGGTCGTCGCGCTTGGCGCCGCTCACGCGTACCGACTCGCCCTGGATGCTGGCCTGGACCTTCATCTTGCTTTCCTTGATGACCTTGGTGATCTTTTTGGCGGTCTCCGAATCGAGACCGTTCTTCACCTTGATGACCTGCTTGACTTTGTCCCCACCAATCTTCTCTATCTTGCCTTCGTCCAGGAAACGCACGTCGACCTTGCGCTTGGCCAGCTTGTTGGTCAGTACGTCGCGTACCTGGCCGAGCTGGAATTCCGAATCGGCGAATGCCGTCAGGTCGTTTTCTTTTTGTTCTACGCGCGCATCGCTGCCTTTGAAGTCGAAACGGGTGGTGATTTCCTTGTTGCTCTGGTCGACGGCATTACGCACTTCGATCATGTCCGCTTCGGATACTACGTCAAACGATGGCATATTCTTTCCTTTACAATGAAGCAACCGCCCAGAGGGCGGATTCAAAAGAAGCGACATTTTAACGGACAAACAAGCGAACGCTCGGTCGTTTTTGTCGCTATTGCACTATAATCGAGCAAAAACTTGATCTGCCCATGCCTTTTCGCGATTTAATCCAGCACGATTTCCCACTAAAGCATTTAAATACCTTCGGTATTGATGTACGCGCCAAACATTACCTGCGCGTGACATCCGTCGATGTGCTGCGCTCCGCCCTGGCCGACCCGGCCCTGGCTGCGCTGCCGCGCCTGGTGCTGGGCGGCGGCAGCAACCTGCTGCTGACGCGCGATTTCCCCGGCCTGGTGCTGCATATTGCGCTGGAAGGGCGCGAGATCCTGGCCGGCACCGCCAGCCACCACCATGTGCGCGCCGCCGCCGGCGAGAACTGGCACGCGTTCGTGCAGTGGACGCTGGCACAGGGCGTGGGCGGGCTGGAAAACCTGTCCCTGATCCCGGGCACGGTGGGCGCGGCACCGATCCAGAACATTGGGGCGTATGGGGCGGAAACCAAGGATTTCTTCCTGGCGCTGAGCGCTTTCGATCCGGCCAGCGGGGAAGTGCGCGTGCTGGACGGCGCTGCCTGCCGCTTCGCTTATCGCGACAGCGTGTTCAAGCACGAGGGCAGGGCGCTGGTGATCCTGGATGTGACGTACGCCCTGCCGCGCGCCTGGCAGCCCAACCTGCGCTACGCGGAGCTGGCCAATGCCGTGGCCGAACAGGGTTTTGACGCGCCGACGCCGCAGCAGGTGGCCGATACCGTGATCGCCATCCGCCGCCGCAAGCTGCCCGATCCGGCGCAGGTCGGCAACGCCGGCAGCTTCTTCAAAAATCCCGTGGTCAGCGCCGAACACTGCGCGCGCCTGCTCGCGCAATTCCCGGCCCTGGTGCACCACCGCCAGCCCGACGGCAGCGAAAAGCTGGCGGCCGGCTGGCTGATCGACCAGTGCGGCTGGAAAGGCAAGACGATGGGCGCCGCCGGTGTCTATCCAAAGCAGGCCCTGGTGCTGGTGAACAACGGCGGCGCCACCGGCGCCGAAGTGCAGGCCTTGGCCGCCGCCATCCAGGCCGACGTCGCCGCCCGCTACGGCGTCACGCTCGAACCGGAGCCGGTGTTCGTCTGAGAAAAAAATGGGGACAAAAAAATGGGGACGTACCCCATTTTTCTCGCAAAGCGAGAAAATGGGGTACGTCCCCATTTTTCGTCCCCATTTTTTTGTCCCCATTTTTTTCAGCTGCGGATCTGGTTGCGGCCGTTGGCTTTGGCGTCGTACAGGGCGCGGTCGGCGCTGGCGACCAGGTCGTTCCAGCTTGAGCTCTTGTCGGGCACCACCGTGTGCAGGCCGATCGACATGGTGAGGACGCCTTGCGGGGCGTGGGCGTGCTCGATCTGCAGGTGCGCCAGCAGGCGCTGGCAGCTTTGCGCGACGCTAATGGCGCCGGCGCTGTCGGTCTCGGGCAGGATGATGGCGAATTCCTCGCCGCCGTAGCGCGTGACCAGGTCGGCCGGGCGTTTCAGGTTTTCGGTCAGCACGGCGGCCACCTTCTTCAGCGCCAGGTCGCCGGCCGGGTGGCCGTAGTTGTCGTTGTAGGCCTTGAAGTGGTCGACGTCCACCATCAGCAGCGAGAGCGGGGTCTTGTCGCGCTGCCCGCGCTGCCATTCCAGCACCAGCGTTTCGTCGAAGCGGCGGCGGTTGCCGATGCCGGTCAGGGCGTCCAGCGCGGCCAGCTTCTGCAGCTCGACGTTGGCCGCCGCCAGCTTCTGCTGGCTCTCGCGCAGGAAGCGGAAGGCCTGGTCGCGCTGCAGGCGGTTGATGTGGGCATTGGAGTGGTAGCGCACGCGCGCCAGCAGCTCCAGCCGGTCCGGCAGCTTGACCAGGTAGTCGTTGGCGCCGACGGCAAAGCCGTGCGCCTTGAGCTTGGCGTCTTCGCGCGCCGACAGCACGATGATCGGCACATGGGCGTGCGCCGGTTCCGTGCGGAAGCGGCGGATCAGCTCGAAGCCGTCCACATCGGGCATCACCAGGTCCTGCAGGATGACGGTCGGCTGCAGCGAATCGGCGCAGGCGATCGCTTCGCGGGCATCCGTGGTGAAGTGGAATTCGATATCTTCTTCGCCGGCCAGCATGCGCCGCACGGCTTCCACGATAATCAGCTGGTCGTCCACCAGCAGCACGCGCACCTTGAAATTGGTCAGGCTTGGCTCTGTATCGAGGTTCAAGGTGAGTACGTCAGACATCGCTTTCCTTCAAATCAGTTTGCCTCCGATCGCGCTGCGCAGGAAAGGACCGATCTTATCGAGGGGCAGGATGGTTTGGGCTGCATCCAGTTCCACGGCGGCGCGCGGCATGCCGTACACCGCGCTGCTGGCCTGGTCCTGCGCTATCGTCGTCTTGCCGGCGCGCCGCATGGCGAGCAAACCTTCGGCGCCGTCGCGGCCCATGCCGGTCAGCAGGACGCCGACCGCGTCGCCGCGCCAGTGCTGCGCCACGCAATTGAAGAAGACGTCGACCGATGGCCTGTATGCATAGTCCTTTGGGTTGGCATCGTAACCCAGTTGATACTTTTCATCCAGTACCAGGTGGTCGTTGCTCTTGGCGACCATGACCACGCCGCCCTGCAGCGGGCTGCGGCCTTCGATGGCGCGCACCGGTACGGCCAGCTGTTCGGACAACCATTTGGCGAAATGGTCGGCAAAGTTTTCGTCGATATGCTGCACCACCACGACGGCGCAGCTGGGCGGCGGGGTCCAGCCGGCCAGGATGCGCGCCACCGCCATCGGCCCGCCGGTGGAGGCGCCGATGGCCACCAGGGTGGTGATGCCGGACTGCGCTTCCTGCTGCGCAGTGTGGCGCCGGGGCGACATGGACTGGCTGCCGCCGCTGTGGCGAATCAGCTTGTCCATGGTTTTGATCTTGTGCAGCAGCTCGGCGTCGCCGCCTTGCTGTCCTTGCAACACCGGGGTGGCCGTGACGTCCAGCGCGCCGGCGCCCAGCGCGCGGAACACCTGGTTCACATTGTCCTGCGGCCGCCCGGTCACCACCAGGATGGCGCACGGGCATTCGTCCATGATGCGGCGCGTCGCTTCCACCCCGTCCAGGACGGGCATGTTGAGGTCCATCAGGATCAGGTCCGGACGGTCGACGCTGCATTTCTGCAGCGCTTCCAGGCCGGTGCGGGCGATCCAGGCCACCTGGTGTTCCTGCGTGCTGGCGACCACGCGCCGCAATGCCTCGGCGGCCATGGGCACGTCGTTGGCGATCGCGATCCTCATCGGTAGGCGTCGCCGATCAGGTCGGACACGGCGTCCAGCAGCGTCTCGTCGTGGAAGCTGCCCTTGGTCAGGTAGTAGTCGGCGCCGGCGGCCAGGCCGCGTGCCCGGTCTTCCGGCCTGTCTTTGTAGGAAACGATCATCACGGGCAGCTTGTGCAAGTTCAGGTCTTTCTTGATCAGGTTCACCAGCTCGATGCCGTCCATGCGCGGCATGTCGACGTCGGTGATCACCAGGTCGTAGTCGCCGCTGCGCACCACGTTCCAGCCGTCGATGCCGTCGATCGCGATGTCCACTTCAAAGCCGCGCCCCACCAGCAGCTTGCGCTCCATTTCGCGCACGGTGAGCGAATCGTCCACGACAAGGATGCGTTTCATTCTACGCCGTCCGGCATGGTCTGAGCGCGTAAGTTGGTGCAAGCCGCCTTCCTGCAACAGCTTTTCAATTGATAGCAGCAGGTCGGGCACATCCAGGATCAGCACCGGTTCGCCGTCGTCCAGCAGGGCGGCGGCGGAAATGTCGCGCATCTTGCCGAAGATCGGGTCGATGGCCTGCACCGCCAGGCTTTGCTCGCCGCGGATGCGGTCCACCACCAGCGCGTAGCGCCGCGTACTGCCGCCGATCACCACCACCGACAGCTCCTCGGCATGCTCCATCTCGCCCAGCTCCAGCAGGTGCGCGGCGCCCACCAGGCCGAGGTGCTCGCCTTCATGGTCGAAGAACTGCTTGTTTTCCAGGGTATGCACGGCGCTTTGCGCCACCTTGAGGATGCGCTCGACCTTGACGATGGGGATGGCGTAGGCTTCGCCTTTCACGTCCACCACCAGTGCGCGCACGATCGATTGCGTGAGGGGCAGGGTGATCGAGCTGCGGAAGCCTTTGCCGAATTCCGATTCGATGCGCACCGTGCCGTTCTGCTGGCGGATGGTGTCGTGCACGATGTCCAGGCCGACGCCGCGCCCGGAAATCTCGGTGATGCTGCCTTTCAGGCTGAAGGCGGGCAGGAACAGGAATTCCATCAGCTCGGACTGCGACATGGCGGCCACCATCTGCTCGGTGGCCATCTTGCGCTCGATGACGGTGCGGCGCACCTTGTCCGGGTCGACGCCGCGCCCGTCGTCGCTGATCTCGATGTTCAGCATGCCGGCGCGGTGGCGCGCTTCCATCACGATGGTGCCGGTGGCGGGCTTGCCGGCGGCCAGCCTTTCCTGCGGCGTTTCCATGCCGTGGTCGACGGCGTTGCGCAGCATGTGGTTGAGCGGGCTTTCGATGCGCAGCAGGATGTCGCGGTCGACCAGTGTGTCTTCGCCTTCGATCTGCAGCACCACGTCCTTGCCCAGGCTGCGCGCCAGGTCGCGCACCATGCGCGGGAAGTGCTGGATGCCGTCGCGGAAGGGGCGCATGCGCAGGCCCAGCACTTCGTCCACCATGTTCTCCGAGCCGATCAGCAGGCGCCGCTCGTAGTTTTCCATGTCGGTGATGTGCTCCAGCATGAACTGCTTGAGCGGCTGGCTTTTCTGGATCGCCAGCAGGGCCTTTTCCTTCAGCGCCGGGTCGCTGGCGTGCGAGGCGGCCTCCATCAGCTCCTCCAGCACGGCGAACAGGCCAGCCTGGTTGCGCTTGTGGCGCTGCATGCCCTGGATCAGGGGATGCAGCTGGTGCGCGTTGATGCGCGCTTCGCTGGCCAGGGCCAGCAGGCGGTCGAAGTTCTGCGCCGTCTTCATCGGCGGCAGGCTGCGGCCGGGGATGCCGGGTTCGGGCGCCGGCTCGGCTGGCGGCTCGGCGCTGGCCACGGTGGCTGGCGCCGCTGCCGGCGCTGCGGGCAGGGCGGCCGGCAGGGACGGCGCGGGAGCGGGGGCGGGCGGCACAGGCGGCGCGGCGTAGGCCGACGGCATGACCAGCGGCTCCGGCAGGAAGGCGATGCCCTGCACGTCGTTCATGGTCTTGCTTATCTGGGCGGCGTGCGCCGCCAGCCACGCGTCCAGCCCGGTGTTCACGCGCGAGCACTGCACGATCAGGTCGACGCCGGCCAGCAGCGCGTCGACCCGGTTGGGCGTCAGCTTCAGCTTGCCCGCCTGGGCGGCGAGGAAGGCGTCCTCCATGCCGTGCGCCAGCTGCACCACCATGTCCAGCCCGACGATGGCGGCGGCGCCCTTGATCGAATGGGCGGCGCGCATCATCGGTTCGATATCGGATGGGTCGTTGCGGCGCTCGAAGGCCAGCAGGCCGTCGGTCAGGATCTGGGTCTGGCTGTCGGCCTCCATGCGGAACAGGTCGAGCATGGAGAACTGGCTCAGGTCGTCCTTGTTGTCGCTCATCGCAGCGTCCTCGCGAGTTGGTAGCCGAGCAGGCTGTCGTCCAGGCAGCCCACCTGCATCTCCTCATGCGGCAGTACGCCCGCCAGGTAGCGTTCGATGCCCTTGTTGATGGTGGCGGCGGGCGGCTTCAGTGCGCTGGCCGCGTAGCGGATGATGCCGTGCAGCTCGGCCACGGGCAGGGCGTAGGTCTGCTCCTCCCAGCGCACCAGCAGCATGCGGGCGAAGGTGTGGCGGCCGGCGCGCGCCTCGCCGCCGGCTTCGTCGATGCCCAGCAGGTCGGCCAGCGAAATGCACGGGTACAGCTTGCCGCCGGCATTCACCACGCCGCGCAGGCCGCGCGCGTTGCGGTGCGGCAGGCGGTGCGGGATGGCTTTCGGCGCGATCTGCTGGAACATGGCGGTGGGCAGGGCCAGCCATTCGCGCCCGATGCGGAAGGCGACGCAGGAGCTGTCCTCGCGCGCGCCTTGTTCCTCCGGCGCGCCGAAGTGCTCCGCCCATTCGCGCAGGTAGCCCTGGCCGACGGGGCGCTGCAGGTTGCGCACGGCGGCACCGGCGTACACCTCGCAGTTGCGGCAGTGTACGGCCTGCGCCAGCACGTCGCAGCTATGGTCGCCGGCGATGCCGATGCGGTTCCAGCAGGCGTCCAGTTCTTGTCTTGGTTCGGTCATGGTCGTTTCTGGAATGCGCGCGCGGCACGCGCCTTAAGGGTGGCGGCGGCGCTGCTGTTGCCGCTTTGCTCCTGCAGCAGGGCGAGGTGGCACAGCGCTTCGTAGTGGTCGGGCTGCAGGTAGAGGCAGCGTTTGAGCTGGGCCTCCGCCTCGGCCGGCAGGCTGGCGTTTTCCGCCAGCAGCCCGAGGATGAAGTAGGCGTCGGCCGATTCGGGCTGCTGGGCCAGGAATGCGCGGCAGGCGGCGTCGGCTTCCTTCAGCCTGCCGCTGTCGGCCAGCGTGCGCGCCTGCTTCAGCAGCGTTTCATCGCCGGCGGCCACCAGCGCCGGCGCCGCGGCGGCGGGCGCCCGCACTGCGCGCGTGGCGGGTGCGCTGCGGGCAGGCGCCGCTGCCGGCGCTGCCGGAGCGCTTGCGGCGGGCCGCACGCGCGCGCCGCG
>NZ_JAYSCO010000105.1:0-8411 GCF_041914865.1 Pseudoduganella sp.
TTTCCTTGCTTTCGCTGAAGCCATACAGCACCGTGCCCAGGCTGGCCTTCTTGTTGTCGAGCACATCGAGCCACCAGGCGAAGCCGTCGTTGTCGGGCTGGCGGTGCAGGGCGTAGTCGTAGATCTTGGTCAGCATTTCCCTGTTGCTGACGTTGACGCCATACATCTTGGCGAACTCGGCCGATTTGGTGAACTCCAGCGCCACCGACTCCATCGTGGTGCCGTTATCCACCGCCTTCAGCCAGTAGCCGAGGCCGGCCTCGTCCGGCTTGCGGTTGAAGATGGCCTGGTACAGGCGGAACAGCTGGCCCGCCTTGCCGTCGATATCGAGCGCCTTGTCGCCGTCGGCGAAGTGCAGGCGCTCGACCCCGGTCACGCTATCCAGGCTGGTGCTGCTGCTGATGCTGAAGCCGTTGGCCGTGGCGGTGACGCTGTGGTCGGCACGCTTGCCGGCGAAGTTGACGGTGTCCAGACCAGCGCCGCCATCGATGGTGTCATCGCCGCCGTTGCCGGTGATGAAGTCGTTGCCGGCGCCGCCGCGCAGCACATTGGCTTCCGTGGTGCCAAAGAGCTTGTCGTTGCCGCTGCCCCCGTTGGCGTTTTCAAATTTGCTGCCATAGTTGATGGTGATCTGCCCCGCCTGGCCGATACTGATCCCCTTGCTACCGACATAATCCCAGTGTCCGGCTTCCAGATGCAGGGTGAGGTCGTGGCTCAGGCCACTGCCATCGATGGTATCGGTACCGGCGCCGTCCCACAGCATGTGCGAGCGGACGCTGTCCAGCTTGTAAGTGTCATCGCCGGTGCGCATCGTGGTGCTGGGGCCGTACAGGTATTGCAGCGCTGCGATGTGCAGCGGACTCAGGTTGGTGGACATGGTGCTGTCCCCACCCAAGCCCAGTACATGCATGAGGTGCATGTTCAACTCAGGGAGCAGGCTGCGGATAGTGCCGCTGCCGGGTTTGCCAAGGTAAATATCGGCGCCATTGCTGGACAGTTCCGCAAACGCGAACTTGCCTTTGCCGAGTTCGGCGGACGAGTGGATTTCCAGCGCGTTGCTGCCAGCCTGGGTACCAAACCTCAGCCCGCTGTGCGCGGCAATGCTGGCCAGCAGGTCGTCCACCATGGCCCGCTCGGCCTCGGTCAGGGGCGCGGCGTTGCCATCGGCCCGGTAGTGAACGTTCAGCACCGGGTCCTGTCCGAGGTAAGCGCGCAAGTCCTGGCGCAAGGCGATGGCGTCGGACGTGTCTAGCAACTGCTCGATCCAGGCCGGAGCTTTGCCGGCGATGAGGCGGACGTCGGTGCTGGCCTGCGCGGTCAGGGCCGCTGCGTTGGCCGCGCCGCCATCGTTAAAGATCCAGTCGATCTTCACCGTTGCGTTGGCGTCCAGGTCGGCCGTGTTGCGGTAGGCGATGCCACGCAAGGCCAGATTGACCAGGGCTTGGGTGGCGTTGGCGTTGAAGTCAAGCCGCAGGCTGCCGGCGCCGGATTGCACCGAACCGATGATCTCGCCCCCGACCACGATATTGCCGTCGATGAAGCTCAACCTGCCCGTGGCGTCGAAGGAGTCGGACGCATTCGGGCCGCCATGCCTTTGCAATACCAGGCTGGCGCCCCGGTAGCCGGCGACGGCGAGCTCCTGGTCTTGCAGGATGATGCCGCTGTTCAGTGCAATCGCTGCATGTCCTTCTTTGTAGTTGACGGTATTGCTGCTGCCGGTGCCGGCTGCGCCGAAGGTCAGGTCGCGCGTGCCGTTCGCATTGAAGCTGTGAATGGCGTACTCGGAAGCTGGCCCGCCCAGGCCCGAAATGAACAGGCGGCCGTCGCGCATCTCCACCAGGTTATGGGAAAAAGTGCTGCCCGCGCTCCGGTCGCTGGTGGCGAAGCCATTGGTGCCAAAACTGGTGTCGACCTCGCCATTGGCACGCAAGGCGAGCAAGCTGTACTGGCCGCTGGCGGGTGAACTGTTAAGGATGCTGCCGCCGGCGATAATGCTGCCGTCCTGGCGTACCAGCACCGACGTGACCCAGGCGCCGAGCAGGGTGCCGCCGGCCTGTTCGGCGGACGATGGTGGCGAACCCGGGAAAACCACGGTCTTGCCGCCATTGCCAAATTCCTGGTCGAGCGTGCCGTCGGCGTTCAGCCGCGCAATGCCGTACATGGAGGTGATGCCGGGCGTGTTGTGCCCGTAGGCAACGCTGGCCGTGACAATTTTCCCGTCGGGCTGGATGGCCAGGGCTTGGATCTGTGAAACTGGCGAATCGAAGGCGACGATGGTGCTGCCGCCATTGCCAAACGACGTATCCGGGCTGCCGTCGGCATTGATGCGGTAGATGACCGCTTCGTTCGCGCTACCATTTTTGCGCGAGCCCACAGCAAGGATTTTGCCGTCGGCTTGCAACATGGTCTTGTGGAGGAAAATATTATCGCCCTGGATTTTCGCGGTCCCCTGCTCGCCAAAGCCAAGGTCCAGCTCGCCTTTGCTCGTGAAGCGGCTAATGGCGATGGCGTTGTTGCCCGGCGCCGATACCGGCCCGGAACCCGATGTGCCGACCACCAGGAATTTCCCGTCAGGGGTGGCCAGCATGCCGGTCGCTTCTTCACGATCGCCGGGATTGGCGGAGACCCAGCCCTGGCCCTTGGCAAAAGTCTTGTCGACCGTTCCATCGGCGTTCAAGCGGTAGAGGACGAAGCCGCTCGGATCGGTGTCGCGCGAAGTGCGGTAAGTTCCACCGACGACGACTTTGCCATCGGGCATCAACTGAAAACCGTTAGCTTCGACGCTGAAATAGGTGTTGTCTTGCCCGAATCGTACATCGGGCGTGGTGCCGACTGCAGAGTGCAGGGTGCCATCGGGATTGATGCGCAGGATCGTGCTGCCGCCGCCAAGACTGATCAGCCGGCCATCGGGTTGAAGCGTTTGCCCGTGGGCGTGAAGATAATCCGCGATCTTGCCGGTGGCCCCGGTATGGTTGGCGATGAGGGAGGGAGCGGTATTGGTCGACATGTTGCACAAGATAAAATTCAATTGGCAGCATGTTAACGACCATTGTGGCCGCTTGCAAGAAATGCAAACTCATTGCGTTTCCCTGCAATGAATTCCGGGCGCCGCGGGAAGGGCGCCCGGATACGCCCGCTTACGCGGCGGCTTGGGCAATGCCGCTGGCGCTCTCCGCCCGGGCCGCGATCTGGCGGTTGATGGCGCTCAGCACCGCCTTGAACGAGGCGGTGACGATATTGCTGTCGATGCCGGCGCCGAACAGGGTCGGGCCGCCGTCCAGGCGCAGCTCGACATAGCAGGCCGCCTTGGCGTTGGCGCCATGGCCGATGGCGTGCTCGTGGTAGTCCATCAGCGTCACGTCCAGGCCAAGCGCATCGACAAAGGCGTCGATCGGGCCGTTGCCGCCGCCCTGCAGCGAGAGCGATGCCTTGTTGTGGATCAGGCCAATGTCGATCTGCACCGGCTCGTCGCTCGAGCTGTCTTCCACCATCTTGTGCGAGGCGTAAGCGTAAGGCGTGGTTTGTGCCAGGTATTCGTTCTCGAAGATGCGGTAAATGCCTTCGGAGGTGATTTCCAGGCCGGTCTGGTCGGCCACCTTCTGCACCGCGCGCGAGAACTCGATCTGCAGGCGGCGCGGCAATTCAAGGCCGTAGTCCTGTTCCAGCAGGTAAGCCATGCCGCCCTTGCCGGACTGGCTGTTGACGCGGATGACCGCGTCGTAGCTGCGGCCCACGTCCTGCGGGTCGATCGGCAGGTAAGGGATTTCCCACGGCGCGCCTTCCTGCTGCTTGGCAAAGCCCTTCTTGATCGCGTCCTGGTGCGAGCCGGAGAAGGCGGTGAACACCAGGTCGCCCACGTACGGGTGGCGCGGGTGCACCGGCAGCTGGTTGCATTCTTCGACGATCTTGCGCACGGCGTCGATGTCGGAGAAGTCCAGGCCCGGATGCACGCCCTGGGTGTAGAGGTTGAGCGCGAGGGTGACCAGGTCGACGTTGCCGGTGCGTTCGCCGTTGCCGAACAGGCAGCCTTCGACGCGCTCGGCGCCGGCCATCACGGCCAGTTCGGCGGCGGCGATGCCGGTGCCGCGGTCGTTATGCGGGTGCACGGAGATGATGATGGAATCGCGGCGCTGCAATTTGCGCGACATCCATTCGATCTGGTCGGCGTACACGTTCGGGGTCGAGCATTCGACCGTGGCCGGCAGGTTGACGATCATTTTCTTCTCGGGCGTCGGCTGCCAGATGGCGGAGACGGCGTCCACGATATGCTTGGCGAAATCGAGCTCGGTGGTGGAGAACGATTCCGGAGTGTATTCATAGGTCCAGTCGGTTTCCGGATGCTGCGCCAGCAATTCCTTCACCAGCTTGGTGCCATTGGTGGCGATGGCGGTGATCTCTTCGCGGCTGGCGCCAAACACCACCTTGCGGAACACCGGGGCGGTGGAGTTGTACATGTGGACGATGGCGCGCTTGGCGCCGATGCAGGACTCGACCGTGCGGCGGATCAGCTCTTCGCGCGCCTGGGTCAGGACGATGATGGTGACGTCGTCCGGGATGCGGTTTTCCTCGATCAGCTTGCGCACGAAGTCGAAGTCGGTCTGCGATGCGGAAGGGAAGCCCACCTCGATTTCCTTCAAGCCCACCTTGAGCAGCAGTTCGAAGAACTTGATCTTCTTCTCCACGCTCATCGGCTCGATCAGGGCCTGGTTGCCGTCGCGCAGGTCGGTGCTCATCCAGATGGGCGGCTTACTGATGACGGCGTTCGGCCAGGTGCGGTCGGTCAGGCCGACGGTCGGGTATGGACGATATTTGGCGGCAGGGTTCTTCAACATCATGGTGATACTCCTGTGATTTTCGAATTCTTGGAAACCGGGGCGTGGCGCTTGCGCAGCCAACGCGGGTACTGCTGGGGGTATTCAGGCGCGTGCCAGTAGTAGCGCCCCTAGGGATAGGGCGCCTGGCAGGTGTGCAGAGATGTGCAAATGCGAGGTCATGTCGTCCAATGTACGGCACCGGATTTGCCCCTGTCAAGGAAAAATCTCAGCGGCAATTTGCGACGTTTCCGCGCTTTACGGTGCTAAAATCCCCTTACTGGCGAGGAATAATCGGATATGGATAAGATTGATCGAGAAATAATCGGGCTTTTGCGCGATGATGCGAGGATAAGTTTTAAGGATCTGGGCGAGCGCGTGAACCTCAGCGCCAACACCGTGGCCGACCGCGTGCGGCGCCTGGTGGCGGAAGGGGTGATCCTGGCGTTCGAGGCGCGGGTCGACCATGCGGCGCTCGGCCTGCACCTGCAGGCCTATATCGACATCAAGCTGAAAGCGGGCATGAACACCCACGAGTTCGAGGAGATCGTGAAGACCATCCCGGGCGTGCTGGAAGTGGCGCTCCTGACCGGCAACTACGACGGCCTGCTGCGCGTGGCCTGCCGCGACCAGGCCCATTTACTTAGCCTGATCGACGCCTTGCGCGACCGGGCCGGCGTGCAGGAAACCTACAGCCGCGTGATCCTGCACCAGATGCCGGTGCGCGCGCCATTACAATAGGCGACATGCAAAAACTGAATACAGAACTCAAGCGGCTGTACCTGGCCGAGCCGGAAGCGGAAGCGGCGGGCCTGACGCGCGCCATCTCACTGGCATTCCGGCGCCTGCCGGACGACGCGGAAGACGGGCATTGGGAGCGCTTGTGCGTGGTAGCGAACGCGCTGCAGACAGCGCTGGCACTGCCCGCGCCGGCGGTCAGCATTTCCGGCGATGGCGCGTATGGCCTGTGGCTGTCGCTGGCGCAGCCCGTGCCGCTGGCGCAGGCACGCGAGTTTGCCGGGCTGCTGTGGGATGCTTATTGCCCCGCGCTGAAGCCGGCCGCCGTTGGCGCCGCCCCTGCATCGGCGTCGACGCTGCCGCCGCGCCTTGATCCGGCCAGCGGCAAGTGGGCCGCCTTCATCAACCCCGGCATGGGTGCGTCTTTCGCCGGCGACGAAGGGCTGGAAATACAGCCGCCGGAAGCGGGGCAGCTGACATTGCTGGAACGCCTGGAGTGCATCGCGCCGGAGCAGTTTGCGCGCGCACTGGACCAATTGCGCCCCGCTGGCGCTGCAGCCAGCCAGGCGGCGGGCGCGGCGCCGCAGCCAAGTGCGGCGCAGGATGGCCTGCTGTTGCGGGACGCCACGCTGGAGGATATCGTGAACTTCCTCCATTCGAAGAACATCGAACCGACTTTCCGTTTCCTGAAATAGGGCCGCGGAGGTCCAGTCAGGGCAGCATGTCCAGTGCCGCCTGCACCGCGCGCACGGCGGCATCGGGTTTCTCCATGTGGATGGCGTGCCCGGCATCGGCCACAACTTCGTTGCTGCCGCGTGTGGACAGGGCAGCCACCTCGTCCTGCATCGTTTTATTGGCGGCCTCGATCGCCTTGTTGGTTGCGCTGGGTTCCTGGCCTGGGACCAGGTAGGGGCTCACGCCACGCGTGCGCACCACCAGCGGCATATCGCCAAACGGCTTGCGTGACTTGCGCAACTGGGCCGGGCTGACGTCGTACAGCTGTGAATTCTCGGCGATGCTGGCGTGCCAGTGCTTGGGCATCGCTTTCTGGCGTGCCAGGGCGGCCTGCAGGGCGGGGCCCCATGGTTCCTGGCCGCCTTGCACGCAGACGCCTTCCAGCTCGCTGCCGGCGACAAAGCCTTTTCGCGCTTGGGCCAGGCACGTCTTGTCCATCTCCCACAGCTGGCGCGTGCGGCGTGTGTAGGCTCCGTTGGTCAGCTTGTCCAGGCGCGGCGCTTCATCCTCATGTTGCGCATCCAGCAGGACCAGCGCGGCCACGTCTTTCGGGTGGCGGTAGGCGTACTGCTGCACGATCATGCCGCCGTAGGAGTTGCCGGCCAGGACAAACGGCGGCTTCAGGCCCGCCTTGCGCAGCAGGGCATGCAGGTCGTCCACCGCGTGGTTGATGCTGCCGGCGCGCGGGCTGGCGTCGCTGAAGCCGAATCCTGCCCGGTCATAAATGCAGGCGCGGGCGCGCTTGGCGATTTCCGGCTGCACCAGCGCCCAGTCGGAGCCCGGGCGGCCGGAACCAGAGGAGAAAATCACGGTGGTGTCGCCGCTGCCCTGGCAGTGCAGGTGCAGCTTGCGTCCGCCGATGTCCACCAGCTGTTGCGGGGAGGCGTACACGGCGTGGTCGGCTTCCGCTGCGAGGGTGGCAAACGGGGCGAGCAGGGCAAGGGTGGCGTAGACGGTGCGAAGTTTCATGGACTAGTGGGAATTTGCATAAGCGGTTATGTAAACGGATGGTAGTTGGGTATTTGTAAATTTGTCAAACTTAATTTTCTACCAGCGCATCATTGGAAGCGGGTTGAATGGGTGGCGCAAGGCGCGCTTGACGCTGAGCTGGAGCAGCCGCAGGTGGAAGCCGTTGTCGGGGAAGGCCGCCTGCACCTGGCGGATAAAGCTGCGCGGCAGCCCGTGGCGTATGACGCCGGCCGTGACATCGACCCAGTCGGCCTGGCGGAAGGCTTCCACCAAGGCGGTGTGGTGCGGCGCGCAAGCGGTGACCTTGTGGTGCATGGCTATCATGGCGACGATTTCGTCGGACCAGGCGGCGTGTCCCTTGTTCTCCAGCCAGTTGCGCGCCTGCTGCTCGGAGGGCGGCAAGTAATCGAAGGTGTCGTGGGTCCAGATGCCGATGTCGTGGAAGGCGGCGGCGATGGCCAGCTTGTCCAGTTGGTCGGGATCGCCGCCGGCCAGCGCGTGGGCGAAATTGATGATGCGGTAGCAGTGATTGCGATAGGCGGATAAATCACCGCCGATGGCCGGCGCGCGCTGCTCAAGCAGTTCGTCGAACAGCGCGAGCCGGGTGAGCATGGCTCAGGCGGCGACTTGCACGCGCGGTTCGCCGGCGGCCATTTCGCCGATCACGGCGGCGTGTTCGAAGCCGTGGCTGCGGAACAGGGCCAGTACTTCATCAACGCTGGCCGGGTCGCAGGAGACCAGCAGGCCGCCCGAGGTTTGCGGGTCGGTCAGCAGGGTGTGCTGCGGCTGGGTGATATTCGGCGACAGCAGCACGTCCTTGCCGTAGGCATCCCAGTTGCGGCCGGAGGCGCCGGTGAAGAAGCCGTCGTGCGCCAGCTTTTCCACGCCGGGCAGCAGCGGGATCTGCGCCATATCCAGCCTGGCGGTCAGCTTGGCGCCGCGCGCCAGTTCCAGCAGGTGGCCCAGCAGGCCGAACCCGGTCACGTCGGTCAGGGCGTGCACGCCCGGCAGTTCGGACAGCGCCTTGCCCGGCTTATTCAGCTTGGTGGTGTTCTCGATCATGGCCTTGTAGCCTTCGTCGCCCAGCACGCCTTTCTTCAGCGCGGCCGACAGCACGCCCACGCCCAGCGGCTTGCCCAGCACCAGCACGTCGCCGGC
>NZ_JAYSCO010000106.1:0-7598 GCF_041914865.1 Pseudoduganella sp.
GAATTCCTGCAGCACGGCTTCCTCCACCAGGTCGGTCAGCTCTTCGATGATGAAGGCGCCCTGGTTCGGGTTCTCGTTCTTCGCCAGGCCCCATTCGCGGTTGATGATCAGCTGGATCGCCAGTGCGCGGCGGACGGATTCGTCGGTCGGCGTGGTGATTGCTTCATCGTAGGCGTTGGTGTGCAGCGAGTTGCAGTTGTCGTAAATCGCGATCAGCGCCTGCAGCGTGGTGCGGATGTCGTTGAAGTCGATTTCCTGCGCGTGCAGCGAGCGGCCGGAAGTCTGGATGTGGTACTTCAGCTTCTGCGAGCGGTCGTTGGCGCCGTACTTCTCTTTCATCGTCACGGCCCAGATGCGGCGCGCCACGCGGCCCAGCACCGTGTATTCCGGGTCCATGCCGTTGGAGAAGAAGAACGACAGGTTCGGCGCGAAGTCGTCGATGTGCATGCCGCGCGCCAGGTAGGCTTCGACGAAGGTGAAGCCGTTGGACAGCGTGAAGGCCAGCTGCGAGATCGGGTTCGCGCCCGCTTCCGCGATGTGGTAGCCGGAGATCGACACCGAGTAGAAGTTGCGCACCTGGTGGTGCACGAAGTATTCCTGGATGTCGCCCATCACCTTCAGCGAGAACTCGGTCGAGAAGATGCAGGTGTTCTGGCCCTGGTCTTCCTTCAGGATGTCGGCCTGCACGGTGCCGCGCACGTTCATCAGCACCCAGTCCTTGATCTTCTGGTACTCGTCTTCCGACGGCTGGCGCTTGTTCTCGGCCACGAACTTGTCGATCTGCTGGTCGATGGCGGTGTTCATGAACATCGCCAGGATGGCCGGGGCCGGGCCGTTGATGGTCATCGAGACCGAGGTGCTCGGGTTGCACAGGTCGAAGCCGTCGTACAGCACCTTCATGTCGTCCAGGGTGGCGATGGAGACGCCGGAGTTGCCGATCTTGCCGTAGATGTCGGGACGGATGGCCGGGTCGGCGCCGTACAGGGTGACCGAGTCGAAGGCGGTCGACAGGCGCTTGGCGTCCATGCCGGTGGAAACCAGCTTGAAGCGGCGGTTGGTACGGAAGGCGTCGCCTTCGCCCGCGAACATGCGGGTCGGGTCTTCTCCTTCGCGCTTGAATGCGAATACGCCGGCGGTGAACGGGTAAGAGCCCGGCACGTTCTCCAGCATCAGCCAGCGCAGCAGTTCGCCGTGGTCTTCGTACTTCGGCAGCGAGACCTTGCGGATCTTGGTGCCGGACAGGGTGTGCTGTACCAGGCCGGTGCGGATTTCCTTGTCGCGGATTTTCACCACGTATTCGTCGCCGGCGTAGGCCGCCTGCAGGTCCGGCCATTGCGCCAGCAGCTTCTTGGCGGCGCCGTCCATGGCGTGGTCACGCTCGGTGATCAGGTCGTCGAAGTCGGCGCTCTTGCCGGCGGCGGCGAACATGCGCTTGGATTCCTGCAACTGCTGGCGTTCGCGCGCCAGCTTGGCCTGGGCCTGGGTCTTCTTGTGGTAGCCGCGCACGGTGTCCGAAATCTCGGCCAGGTAGCGCGCACGGGCCGGCGGCACGATCACATTCTTGCCGGAGCTGAAGCGCACGTCGGTCGCCGGCAGCACGCCCGGCTTGGTGGACAGGCCCTTGGCCGCCAGCACCGGCAGCAAGCCCTGGTACAGGGCGGTTACGCCGTCGTCGTTGAAGCGCGACGCCTGGGTGCCGAACACCGGCATTTCTTCCGGGCGCTTGCTCCACAGCTCACGGTTGCGCTGGTATTGCTTGGCCACGTCGCGCAGTGCGTCCTGCGCGCCTTTGCGGTCGAACTTGTTGATCGCGATGAAGTCGGCGAAGTCGAGCATGTCGATCTTTTCCAGCTGCGAGGCGGCACCGAATTCCGGCGTCATCACGTACATGGAGACGTCGACGTGCGGCACGATGGCGGCGTCGCCCTGGCCGATACCGGAGGTTTCCACGATCACCAGGTCGAAGCCGGCCACTTTGCAGGCGGCGATCACGTCCGGCAACGCTTGCGAGATTTCGGAGCCGGCTTCGCGCGTCGCGAGGGAACGCATGAAGACGCGGGTCTTGCCGTTCCAAGGGTTGATGGCGTTCATGCGGATACGGTCGCCCAGCAGCGCACCGCCGGATTTGCGGCGCGACGGGTCGATCGAGATCACGGCGATGTTCAGCGCGTCGCCCTGGTCCAGGCGGATGCGGCGGATCAGTTCATCGGTCAGCGACGATTTGCCGGCGCCGCCGGTGCCGGTGATGCCGAGGGTCGGCGCGGTCTTGGTCTTGGCGGCGGCTACCAGCTCGGCGCGCAGCTTGTCGGAGGCCTTGCCGTTTTCCAGCGCGGTGATCAGCTGGGCAAGCGGGCGGTGGCGCGATTCGATATCGCCGTCGCGCAGCACGTCGAGCTGGGTCGGGGAGTAGGTGGACAGGTCGACGTCGCATTGCTGCACCATCCATTGGATCATGCCGACCAGGCCCATGCGCTGGCCGTCTTCCGGCGAGAAGATGCGGGTTACGCCGTAGTCATGCAGGTCCTTGATCTCGCTCGGCACGATCACGCCGCCGCCGCCGCCGAACACTTTGATGTGCGCGCCGCCGCGCTGGCGCAGCAGGTCGATCATGTACTTGAAGTATTCAACGTGGCCGCCCTGGTAGGAGGAGATGGCGATGCCTTGCACGTCTTCGGTCAGGGCTGCGGTCACCACTTCGTCCACCGAGCGGTTGTGGCCCAGGTGGATCACTTCGGCGCCCTGCGATTGCAGGATGCGGCGCATGATGTTGATGGAGGCGTCGTGGCCGTCGAACAGGGACGCGGCGGTGACAAAGCGGACTTTGTTCGCGGTCTTGGCCTGCTCTGGCTCAGCGGACAGTTTCTTGGCGTTGGCGAGGTCGTTCATGTTGTGTGTTCCTTGGAACAGGGATTTTTGATTATATGACGTTTACGTTAACGTCAAGTCAAGTGATTCTTAGACCCGGTAAACCCGGGTCTGACCCAAGGGTCAGACCCTGTCTGATCCGCAGTCAGCGGCTCCGGCATGCGTGGGGTCTGACCCTTGGGTCTGACCCTGCCGTACCGGGTTTCAGGCAGCATGCGCGTGCGCAGCGCCCTTAAAGGCCGCCATCAACTTCGCTTTGTTGGCCTGGTACTCCGCCACCGCCTTCTCCTTCACATGGCCAAAGCCACGGATCTTCTCCGGCAAGTTGGCGATGGCCACAGCCTGCTCATGGTTGGAGGCCGACAGCCCGCCCAGCAGCTCAGCAACAACGGCGCGGAACTCGCTAATCAGCGCACGTTCCATCTTACGCTCCTCGGTGTAGCCGAAGATGTCGAACGTGCCGCCGCGCAGGCCCTTGAACTTGGCCAGCAGCTGGAATGCCTTCCACATCCACGAACCGTATTCCGCCTTCACCAGGTGGCCCTTGGCATCCTTCTTCGCGAACAGCGGCGGCGCCAGGTTGAACTTGAGCGAGAAGTCGCCTTCGAACTGCGACTTCAGCTGCTCCACGAAGCGGCCGTCGGTGTACAGGCGCGCCACTTCGTATTCATCCTTATAGGACATCAGCTTGAACAGCGACTTGGCGACGGCGGTGGCCAGTTTGTTGCCCAGGCCCAGCGCAGTCTCCTTGGCGCGCACTTCCGCAACCAGCTGCTCGTAGGCGGCAGCGTAAGCCGCATCCTGGTAGCCGGTCAGGAACTCGACGCGCTTCTTGATGATGTTGTCCAGCGACTGTGGCATCTGCAGCACGACCGCCTGGGCCGGGGTCGCGGTCTTCTCCACGCGCTTGAAGTCCACCGCAGCGCGGCGGCCCCACAGGAAGGAGCGCTTGTTCGATTCCACCGCCACGCCATTCAGCTCGATGGCGCGCAGCAGGGCCGCTTCGCTCAGCGGGATGCGGCCCTTCTGGAAGGCGTAACCCAGCATGAACAGGTTGGAAGCGATCGAATCGCCCATCAGCGCGGTGGCCAGCTTGGTGGCGTTGATGAAATCCACCGCCTGCGCGCCGCCGACCGACTCGGTGATCAGCGCTTCCACGCTTTCAGCCGGGTACTGCCAGTCGGCGTTCTGCGCGAAGGTGCCCGGCGGCTGTTCGTGCTGGTTGACGATGGCGAAGGTGCGGCCCGGGCGCATTTTCGACACGGCGTCGTAGGCGCCGGAGGTCAGCATGTCGCAGCCCAGGATCAGGTCTGCTTCGCCGGTGGCGATACGCTGCGCGCGCAGGTGGGCCGGGGTCTTGGCGACCTTCACGTGCGAGGTGACGGAGCCGTTCTTCTGCGACATGCCGGTCATGTCCAGCACCGAGGCGCCTTTGCCTTCCAGGTGCGCGGCCATGCCCATCAGCGCGCCGACGGTAATCACGCCGGTGCCGCCGATGCCGTTGATCAGGATGTTGTACGGCTGCTCGATGCTCGGCAGGACCGGCGCCGGGATATCGCCCCAGTCGTCGTTCTTGGCGGTGCCAGTCTTGGTCTTCTTCAGCGTGCCGCCTTCAACGGTGACGAAGGATGGGCAGAAGCCCTTGGTGCAGCTGTAGTCCTTGTTGCAGGAAGACTGGTCGATGGTGCGCTTGCGGCCAAACTCGGTTTCCTTCGGCAGGATCGAGACGCAGTTGGACTGGATGCCGCAGTCGCCACAGCCTTCGCACACGGCTTCGTTGATGACCATGCGCTTGTTCGGGTCGGGGAACTCGCCCTTCTTGCGGCGGCGGCGCTTCTCGGCGGCGCAGGTCTGGTCGTAGATGATGACGGTGCAGCCAGGCAGTTCGCGCAGTTCGCGCTGCACGGCATCCATTTCCTTGCGGTCGTGCAGGGACACGATGTTCGGCAGGGCCGAGCGGTCGGTGTAGCGCGACAGGTCTTCGGTCACCAGCGCGATGCGCTTGATGCCTTCGGCCGCCATCTGCTGCGCGATCATCGGCACCGAGACGGTGCCGTCCACCGGCTGGCCGCCGGTCATGGCCACGGCGTCGTTGTACAGGATCTTGTAGGTGATGTTCACCTTGGCCGCCACCGCGGCGCGGATCGCCAGGTAGCCGGAGTGGAAGTAGGTGCCGTCGCCCAGGTTCTGGAACACGTGCGGCACCTTGCTGAACGCGGCCTGGCCGATCCACGGCGTGCCTTCGCCGCCCATGTGGGTGGTCAGCTTGTTCATCTCCGGGTAGATGGAAGTGGCCATCACGTGGCAGCCGATGCCGGCCAGCGCGAACGAGCCTTCCGGCACCTTGGTCGAGGTGTTGTGCGGGCAGCCGGAGCAGTAGAAGGCCGGGCGGAACGGCGTCTCGATGGCCTTCTTCAGCACCGCATCCTTGGCTTCCAGGAAGCTCAGGCGCGCCTTGATCTGGTCCTGGATGCTGGTGTCGGCGATGTAGCGCGCGATACGGCCGGCGATCACGCGCGCCACTTGCGACACCGAGAAGTCGGCCTTCGGCGGCAGCAGCCATTCGCCGCGCGGCGCCACCCACTCGCCCTTGTCGTCGAACTTGCCGATGATGTGCGGACGCACGTCGTCGCGCCAGTTGTACAGCTGTTCCTTGAGCTGGTATTCGACGAACTGGCGCTTTTCTTCCACCACCAGGATTTCGTCCAGGCCCTGCGCGAATTCGCGCACCGAGTCCGGCTCCAGCGGCCATGGCATGGAGACCTTGAACAGGCGCAGGCCGACCTTGGCCGCCATGGCCTCGTCGATGCCCAGTTCTTCCAGCGCTTCCAATACGTCCAGGTAGGACTTGCCGGAGGCGATGATGCCCAGCTTGGCATCCTTGGAATCGATGGTGGTGTGATTCAGCTTGTTCTCGCGGGCGTAAGCCAGGGCCGCGTAGATTTTGTAGTCCTGCATCAGCGCTTCCTGGCTGCGCGCCTGCTGGCCCAGCGGCATCGAGGACAGGCGCGCATTCAGGCCGCCCTCCGGCATCACGAAGTCCTGCGGGATCTTCACTTCGACGCGGAACGGGTCGGCATCGATCGACGCGCTCGACTCCACGGTATCGGCCAGCGCCTTGAAGGCCACCGCGCAACCGGAGAAGCGCGACATGGCCCAGCCATGGATGCCGAGGTCGATGTATTCCTGCACGTTGCACGGGTACAGCACGGGGATCATGCAGGCCGAGAAGATGTGGTCCGACTGGTGCGGCAGGGTGGACGAGTAGGCGCCATGGTCGTCGCCGGCCACCAGCAGCACGCCGCCATTCTTCGACGTGCCGGCATGGTTCATATGCTTGAAGACGTCGCCGCAGCGGTCCACGCCAGGGCCTTTGCCGTACCACATGGCGAACACGCCGTCGTACTTGGCCGGGCCGATCAGGTCAACCTGCTGCGAGCCCCACACGGCGGTTGCCGCCAGGTCCTCGTTCACGCCCGGCACGAACTGCACATTGTGCTTTTCCAGGTGCGGTTTGGCCTTCCACAGGGTTTCATCCAGGCCGCCCAGCGGCGAGCCGCGGTAGCCGGAAATGAAGCCGCCGGTGTTCAAGCCGGCGCGCGCATCGCGCAGTTGCTGCATCATTGGCAGGCGCACCAGCGCCTGGATGCCGGACAGGAAGACTTTACCGGTGGTGGAAGTGTATTTGTCGTCGAGGCTGACGTCGTTGAGTACAGGCGAGTTGCTGCCTGGCGCCGAGGTGTCGCGCATGGTGGCGGGTCTCCAAAATTGTGGTTCGGGGCGTGCCTGGCATAGGTGGGCGCCGGGTAAGCGCGTCCTCGCCTAAGTCACTGTGGCCGCGGGTGTGCAGGCCTTTTCAATCGTCCAGTTTACGGTTTACTTTACGTGTACGGAAATACGGTTTGGGGATGGGGGTATAAGAAAAAATGATGGGGCGACGTCTTTGGCTGGGCGCGATGGCATGGCTGCTGGCATATCCGCAGGAGGTGCTGGCCGGCGCGGCGCGCTCGATGCGCCTGGTCACCGCACACCTGCCGCCGCTGGTGCATGAACGCGGCCCCGAAGGCGGCTTGCAGGAGCTGGTTGGCGAGCTGTGCCGGCGCGCCGGGCTGCGGCCCGCCACCACGTTTGTGCCGTGGCGCCGCGCGCTCTTCCTGGCCACCACCATGAAGGCCACCGCCATTTATCCGCTGACCCGGCTGCCCGAGCGCGAGCAGCAGTACCGCTGGCTGGTGCCGCTGTACGAGGAGAACTACCTGCTGCTGGCGGTGCGCGGGCGCTTGCTGCCGACCGAGGACATGAAGGGCAAACGCATCGCCCTGCTGCGGGGCGGGGCGCAAGGCGCCATCCTCAAGGAGCTGGGCTTCACGCGCCTGGTCGAAGCGGCCTCGATCGACGAAGTGCACCGCTTCCTGCTGGCCGGCATGGCCGATGCCGCGTTCGGCGAGCGCCGCATCATCGCCGCCTCACTGCAAAGCCGCCCAGCCGAAGAAGGCCAGTTCGAGACCAGCGCTCCGCTGCGCAGCACCACCGCCTGGCTGGCCGGCTCGCTCGACTTTGACGACAGCGATATTGCGCTGTTCCAGCGCGCCTGGGAGGCCATGCGCGCCGACGGCAGCCAGCGCCGCATCCTGGCCAAACACAAACTCAGCTGAGGAGGCGGGCGCCGGGCCAGGCACCGCGCTGGCAGAGGTCGGTGGCCACCTGCTGGGTCAGGGCGGCAATCGCGGTGG
>NZ_JAYSCO010000107.1:0-6711 GCF_041914865.1 Pseudoduganella sp.
TTGTTTGTTCGACGAAGCGTTGTGTTCGTCAGCAGCAGAGAAGCGAGATTATGCAGTGTTCCGTATAACTCGTCAACCCCATCTTTTTTCGCTTCGCTGCTTCGTCGTTGACGTTGCTGCGTTGCGAGGGGCAGAACTATAGCAAAGCGAGGCCACTGCCGCAAGGCCTATTTCAGGTTGATCGCAAGAAGCTGGTCATAGTCGCGGATGTAAAGGATGCCGTTCCTCGAAATTGCCAGTTTCCCGAAGGCGGTCGTTTGCCATGCAACATCGTGTTTGCTGCGGTCAATGGCGTAGGTATTCCGTGTGCCGCTGACGAACACGAGGTTGTTGGTCACCACCAGGTTCGCGCTGAATTGGGCATCCGTCGCGAACTCTTCCCCGGAGGGCAATGCCCAGCTCCACGTCACCTTGCCTGATGCGGCGTCTCGCGCCTCCAGGGCGCGCGTTTGATTGTTGATGGCATAGACCGCGCCTCCTGCGTAGGCCGGGTTTGCGGCAAACGCGCCTTGCGCACGCCAGCGCACCTTGCGTGTTGCGGTATCGAACGCCCTCAGCACGCTGTCTCCACCTGTCGCAAAAACTAATCCATTGGCTCCCACGACCGGAACAATATTTTCGATGGGTTCATCCGCCATATCGCTGCGGTCCTCGATGACGTAGCGCTGGCGGCCATCGGTGGGATTGGCGACGTACAGCTTGTTGCTGCTGCTGTAGTAGAGGGCCGCGTCGGTCACTGCGAGTCCCAGCGGTTGGGCCGCACTGGTCACAGGCTGGATGTAATTCTTCGTACCCTTGTGGGCGGAGAACGAGCAGAAGGCCGAATCGGGGCGGCAGGCGGCATACACCTCCCCGCTGTGCACCGTCGGCGCGGGATGCCCGCCCGGCCGGGTCGCCAGGTAAGCGGTCGACAGGATGGCTCCCGTCGCCGCGTTGATGCGGTGGAAATAGCTCCCCGAGTCGCCCGACATGAGGAACAGCTTGCCGTCCGCAAATGCGGCCGGACTCACGGGTGATTTGCTGACGCTGATTTTCCAGGCCGTGCTGCCATCAGCCTCATTGAGTGCCAGTAAATTGGTTTGCGGCATGGGAACGAAAACCTTCCCATCGCCGGTTGCGACATCCTCCAGCTGATACCGCCTGTTATCGCCATCCATGGGAGCCACCATCAGCCAGCGCTTGCTGATCGCAGCTGGGTCCACGGTAATGGGAACAAAGCCGGTGTGGCCGGCATTGCCCTGGGTGGTCGCCCAATCCTGTGCCGCGCCCGCCGGCGAGAGCGGAGAAAGGTTGTAGCTGGTGACGGGCGAGTTGGCAGTCCCGTGGCTGTCGTCGTGGCCACATGCAGCCAGGAAAAGTGGAAGGAAAATAAACGCGCAGGCCACCCGTGCGCTGGATATGGAATTCAAGCTAAGTCCCAACAAGGAATTACAAAAAACTTAACATTCTAGCAGCTGGGGCATGCCATCTATTTACCAGGCCCTTGCCACGGGAGGTAGAATGAAGGGCTACGCAACACGCCTTCCATCATGACTATCCTGCTCTCCACACTGAATGCCCGTTACACCCACGCGTCGCTCGGGCTGCGTTACCTGCTTGCCAATATGGGCGAACTGCAGGCGCAAACGCGCATCCAGGAGTTCGTCATTGGTGCCAAGACGACGGAGATGGTGGAGCGCATCCTGGCGGCACAGCCGAAGATCGTGGGCTTTGGCGTCTATATCTGGAATGTGGAGGAAACCTGCCGCCTGGTGGCGACCCTGAAACGGGTGGCGCCGCACGTGGTCATTGTGCTGGGCGGGCCGGAGGTCTCTTACGAAACGGGCGAGCAGGAAATCGCGCGCCTGGCGGATTATGTGGTGACCGGCTGGGGCGATGTGACCTTCCCCAAACTGTGCGGCGAGATCCTGAATGGGCCAAAGCCTTTGATGAAGGTGCATGCGGGCGTGCAGCCGCCGATGGCGGAGATCAAGCTGCCCTACTCGCTCTACTCGAACGAGGACCTGGCGCACCGCACCTTGTATGTGGAGGCCTCGCGCGGCTGTCCGTTCAAGTGCGAGTTCTGCCTTTCCGCGCTGGATAAGACGGCGTGGCCGTTCAATATCGATGCCTTCCTGGCGGAGATGGAGGCGCTGCATGCGCGCGGTGCGCGTACGTTCAAGTTCGTCGACCGCACCTTCAACCTGAACATCAAAACCAGCCTGAAGATCATGCAGTTCTTCCTGGATAAGCTGGCGGCAACGCCGGATGATCCGGTCTACGCGCACTTCGAGCTGGTGCCGGACCACTTGCCGGATGCGCTCAAGGAGGGCATCGCCAAGTTCCCGCCGGGGACGCTGCAGTTCGAAATCGGCATCCAGAGCTTTAACCCGGTGGTGCAGGCGAACATCTCGCGCAAGCAGGACAACGCGAAGGCGGCGGACAATATCCGCTGGCTGTGCGAGCATTCGAGCGTCCATATGCACGTGGACTTGATTGCGGGCCTGCCGGGGGAAACCGTGGAGAGCTTTGCGGAGGGCTTCGACAAGCTGTGGGCGCTGGGGCCGCATGAAATCCAGTTCGGCATCCTGAAACGCTTGCGGGGGACGCCGATCATCCGCCACACGCAGGAATTCGGCATGGTGTACGACCCGTATCCGCCGTACACGATCCTGGCCAACCGCGATATTGATTTTGCAACCATGCAGCGCCTGGTGCGCTTTGCGCGCTATTGGGACCTGGTGGCGAACTCGGGGCGCTTTACCCATACGGTGCCGGTGCTGCTCGGGACGTCGCCGTTTAAATCGTTTATGGCGTTTTCGGACTGGCTGTATGCGAATACGGATGCGACGCACCGCATTGCGCTGGACCGCCTGGCGGTGATGGTGGGGCGCTGGCTCGGAGAAGCGGGAATGCAGGCGGAAGCTGTTTCGGAGCTGCTGGCGCGCGATGGGCATGGGGTGCGGCAGAAGCCGGCGGCCCATGCATCCGCGGCGCCGGCGCGGCAGGTGCGGCATTTGGCGGCCTAGACGCCCCAAGGGTCGAACCCTGCGTCGCGGGTGGCGCGGGAAACGAATCTCTTTTACACTGGCGGCATGCCTATTGCTCAAGAGCCAACGTTATCTGTCAGCCCAGATGGGCGCACGGTATTCGCCCGGGGGACCTGGCAAGTGCATGCGCTTGCGAGCAAGCGGGTGATGAAGGCCATTTCCGGTTGCCTGGACCATGTGCGCGACATCGACGCCGTGGAATGGGATATGAGCAGCGTCGAGATGCTGGACCACGTCGGCGCGCAGCTGCTGTGGGGCGCCTGGGGCTACAAGCGCCCGGCCAGGCTGACACTGCACGACGGGCAGGATGAAATCTTCAAACGCATCGAAGCGGCCGGCAAGCTCGAATGCCCGCGCCCGCGCAAGGAGCATTTCGGCTGGGTGACGTCGCTGGGCTTCGGCATCCTGCACTTCCTGGAGCATATGCAGGGCTTTGTGCGGCTGATCGGATCGGTGGTGCAGGACCTGGGGCGCTTTGCCGCCAACCCGATGCGGGGGCCGTGGCGAGAAATCTCCGCGAATATTTTCCATGCCGGTTTCCAGGCGCTGGGCATTACGGCGCTGGTGGGATTTTTGATCGGCGTGGTGCTGTCTTACCTGTCGGCGCAGCAGCTGCGCAATTTCGGCGGCGATATCTATCTGGTCAACCTGCTCGGCATGTCGGTTATCCGCGAACTGGGGCCGCTGATGGCGGCGATCCTGGTGGCGGGCCGCTCCGGCTCCGCGATCACGGCGCAACTGGGCGTGATGCGCGTGACCGAGGAGCTGGATGCCATGCTGGTGATGGGCATTTCGCACGGCTACCGCCTGATCCTGCCGAAGGTGCTTGCGCTGGCGATTTCGATGCCGCTGCTGGTGATCTGGACCGACGCGGCGGCGCTGTTCGGCGGCATGATCGCCGCGAAGGTGGAGCTGAACCTGTCGATGCGCTACTTCGTGCAGAAGCTGCCCGATGCGGTGCCGCTGGCGAACTACTACATCGGCCTGTTCAAGGGCGCAGTGTTCGGCATGCTGATCGCGATGGTGTCCTGCCACTTCGGCTTGCGCATCAAGCCGAATACGGAAAGCCTGGGGCGCGGCACCACCACGTCGGTGGTGACGGCGATTACGGTGGTGATCCTGGCGAATGCGGTGTTCGCGATCGTTTTCAATGGAGTGGGCTACCGATGAACGACCTGCCTGCAGAAAACTGCGGATGCCCCGAGGGCGAGGGCGGGCTGACGCTCGATGGCAGCGTGCCGGTGGTGGAAATCACCAACCTGCAGACCAAATTCGGCCGCACGGTGATCCACAATGACCTGAACCTGACCATCGAGCAGGGTGAGATCCTGTCCATCGTGGGCGGCTCGGGCACCGGCAAGACGGTGCTGCTGCGGCAGATGCTGGGGCTGGAGCGCCCCACCAAGGGTTGCGTGCGCATCTTCGGCGAGGACATCACGGCCGCCTCGTCCGGCCACCTGCAGGAGCTGCGCAACCACTGGGGCATGCTGTTCCAGCAGGGCGCGCTGTATTCGGCGCTGACCGTGTTCGAGAATATTGCGCAGCCGATGCAGGAGCTGCGCACCCTGCCCTCCAGCCTGATCCGCGATGCGGTGCTGCTGAAAATGAACATGGTGGGCCTGGGCCCGGAGCATGCGAACAAGATGCCGAGCGACCTGTCGGGCGGCATGATCAAACGGGTGGCGCTGGCGCGCGCCCTGGCGCTGGAGCCGAAGCTGCTGTTCCTGGACGAGCCGACCGCCGGCCTGGACCCGGACCTGTCGGAGAGCTTCGTGTCCCTGATCAAGTCGCTGCACCGCGAACTGGGGCTGACGGTGGTGATGGTGACGCACGACCTGGATACGCTGTTCGCGCTGTCCACGCGGATTGCGGTGCTGGCGGAAAAACATGTGCTGGCCATCGGGCCGACGCGCGAAGTGATCAAGACAGATCATCCGTTTATCAAGGAATTCTTCCTCGGCGACCGCGGCAAGCGCGCGCTGGAGGCGCTGGAGTAAGGAGCAAGGCATGGAAAACAGATCGCACGCTTTGATGACAGGCCTGTTCACGATCACGCTGCTGATCGCGGCGATCCTGTTCGGCATCTGGTTCAACCGCGACCGGGTGCAGTACGACCCTTACCTGATTGCGACCACGCAATCGATCCCGGGCCTGAACCCGCAGGCGGCGGTGCGCTATCGCGGGCTGGAGGTGGGCAAGGTGGACGAGATCGACTTCGATCCGAAGATGGCCGGCCGGATCCTGATCCACCTGAGCATCGATCCGGCAACGCCGATCACCAGGACCACCTATGCGACGCTGGGCTACCAGGGGGTGACCGGCATCGCCTACATCCAGCTGGACGACGAATCGGTGGGTTCGCCGCGCCTGGCGACCTCCAAGGGCAACCCCAGCGCCATCCCGCTGCAACCGGGCCTGTTCGACCAGCTCGAAAAGCGCGGCACGGCGATCCTGGGCCAGGCGGAGGAAGTGACCAGGAAACTGAATACCCTGCTCAGCCCCGCCAACCAGAAGGCGATGGTGGGCGCGTTCAGCGATGTGAGCGAAGCGGCGCGCTCGTACAAGGACCTGGCGGCCCAGCTGGAGCCGGCAGCGCAGAAGGTGCCGGCGCTGGTGGAGCGCAGCGAACAGGCGCTGCGTTCGGTCGATACGCTGGCCAGCGAGGCCAGCAAGGTGGCGCGTACCCTGCAAGGGCCGGACGGCGCGGTGCAGCGCATTACCGCTTCCGTCGACCGGGCCACAACGTCGGTCGAAGCGGTGGCGAGCGGAATCGAGCTGGAGACGCTGCCGGGCGTGAGCGGGCTGGCCGATGAAACCAAGTCGTCGATGCGGGCCATCCGCCGCACCATGAACAACCTGAGCGACCGGCCGCAGAGCATCCTGTTCGGCGCGCCAGGCACGGCGCCGGGACCGGGCGAACCGGGATTTGACCCGAAGGGTAAATAAGGAACCAGCATGAAAAAGACACTCCTCATTACCGTTGCCGCTGCCGCAGTGCTGGCAGGCTGCGCCAGCAAAGGCCCGCAGCCGACCACCTACGACTTCGGTCCGCTCGGGGCGCCGCTGGCGGCAGCAGGCGGCGCAGCGGCGCTGCCGGCGATCGTGGTGGCCGACGTCAGCGGACCGGCTTCGCTCGACTCGCAGCGCATGTTCTACCGCCTGCTGTATGCCGACGCGCGCCAGGCGCGCCCGTACGCCTACAACACCTGGGCCGTGACGCCGCTGCAGCTGATGTCGCAGCGCCTGAAGGCGCGCATCGCGCAGGCCGGGGTGAAGGTGGTATCGACTTCCGACGCGGCCGGCGGGCTGCCCCTGCTGCGCCTGGAGGCCGACGAGTTCGCGCAGAATTTCGACAGCGCCACGCAGAGCAGCGCCAGCATCACCCTGCGCGCCTCGGTCTTCCGCAACCACAAGCTGGTGGACCAGCGCACCTTTACCCGCACCACGCGCGCGCCAAGCGCCGATGCGGCGGGCGGGGCCAGCGCGCTGGCCGAGGGCACCGACGCCATTGCCGCCGATATCCTGGCCTGGCTGGCGGCTTTGCCGAAGCAGTAAACAATGAAGGAAGACGCGCCCGCCCCAGCCCCGGCCCCAGCGCCAGGGCCGCCCGCGCCGCACGGCAAGCCGCCGGCGCGCAGCGGTTCGCCGGTGGCGCGCGCCACCCTGCTGGCGTACGCCATGC
>NZ_JAYSCO010000108.1:0-6170 GCF_041914865.1 Pseudoduganella sp.
TGCAGGGCGTACTCGTAGATCTTGGTCAGCATTTCCTTGTTGCTGACGTTGACGCCATACATCTTGGCGAACTCGGCCGACTTGGTGAACTCCAGCGCCACCGACTCCATCGTGGTGCCGTTATCCACCGCCTTCAGCCAGTAGCCGAGGCCGGCCTCGTCCGGCTTGCGGTTGAAGATGGCCTGGTACAGGCGGAACAGCTGGCCCGCCTTGCCGTCGATATCGAGCGCCTTGTCGCCGTCGGCGAAGTGCAGGCGCTCGACGCCGGTCACGCTAGCCAGGCCGGTGCTGCTGCCGACGCTGAAGCCGTTGGCCGTGGCGGTGATGCTGTGGTCGGCGCGCTTGCCAGCGAAGTTGACGGTGTCCAGACCGGCGCCGCCATCGATGGTGTCATCCCCGCCGTTGCCGGTGATGAGGTCGTTGCCGGCGCCGCCGCGCAGCACATTGTTGCCGGCGGTGCCGAACAACTTGTCGTTGCCGCTGCCGCCGTAGGCGTTCTCGAAAGTGCTGCCGTAGTTGACGGTGATCTGCCCGGCGCTGGTGATGCTGGCCCCCTTGCCGCCGACGTAATCCCAATGGCCGGCTTCCAGGTGCAAGGTGAGGTCCTTGCTTAAACCGCTGCCATCGATGGTATCGATGCCGGCACCATCCCACAGCATCTGCGAGGTCGTCTCGCTCAGCTTGTACGTGTCGTTGTCCTGGCGGATGGCGGTACTCGGGCCATACAGATACTGCAACGCTGCGATATGCAAGGCATCCAGGTTGCTGGACAGTGTCGTATCGCCGACCAGGCCAAGCACATGCATGAGGTTCTTGTTCAGTTCTGGCAGCATGCCGCGAATGCTGGCGCTGGCTGTCTTGCCGATGTAGAGGTCGGCGCCGTTGCTGCCCCAGGCCGTATACGCTGTTTTACCGGCCGGCAGCTCACCGGAATAATGGATTTCCAGCCCTGCGCTGCCGGGCGTGCTTTGCTTGTTCCACTTGATGCCGCTGACCGTCGCGACGTTCTTGAGCAGGCCCTCGACCAGCTCCTGGTCGGCCTGGCTCAGCGCCGTAGCGTTGTCGCTGGAAGGGAAACTGAAGCTTTGCACCTGGTCCGGGCCGAGATAAGCGCGCAGCTGTTCGCGCAGCGCCGCGGGATCGCGCGCGTGGATGAATTGCGCGATCCAGCTGGGCAGTGTGCTGGCGATCAGCTGCACTTCCGTGCTGGCCTTGGCACCCAAGGACGGCTCACCGCCGTTGCCACCGTCATTAAAGTTCCAGTCGATAATCACCTTGGCATGCTCCGCCAGTTCTGCCGTATTGCGGTAGGCAATACCGTGCAGCGCCTGGTTCACCAGCGCCTCCGTGGCGTCGGCGTTGAAGTCGATGCGCAGGGTGCCGGCGCCGGTCGTCACCTTGCCAATGACGATACCCGCGATCACGGCATTGCCATCGACGAAACTGAGCTTGCCGGTAGCCTCGAAAACATCGCTTTCGTTGGCGCCACCCTGGCGCTGCAACTGCAGGACCGCACCCAGGTAGGTGGCCGCCGCGAGTTCCTTGTCATGCAGTTCGATACCGGGGTTGAGCGCGGCGGCCGCGCGCCCCTCCATGTAGTCCATCGCGTTGCGGCTGCCGGGGGCGACGGTGCCGAATGTCTGGTCGGGTGTGCCATCCGCATTAAAGCCGTACATGATGTAGGGGTAGTTTCCTCCGGTCAAATAGCCGGAAAGACGGAGCTGGCCGTCCGGCGTTTCCAGCAGGCCGAGCGGGGTGGTACTGCGGGTGTCCAGTTGTGGCGCAAGTACGCTGCCATTGGTGCCGAAACTGGAATCCAGCGTGCCATTCGGGCGCAAGGCCAGCATGGCAAACTGGCTGCCCGTCTGCCTGTATCCGATCCACTGGTCGATGCTGCCACCAATGACGATGCTGCCGTCCTGACGCACGATGATGGAGCCGGCATGGTGTTCGTAAAAATTGCCGTTGCCGCTGGGCGCCGGGGAGAATGGGGCCAGGGGCGACAGTATGACTTTGCCGCCATTGCCGAACGTGGTATCCAGCGTGCCATCCGGGTTGATGCGGGTCACGCCGAAACTGGTTTCCGAGCTCAGGCGCGCCACGCTGGTCGCGCTGACGGTCACGATTTTCCCGTCCGGCTGGATGGCCATGGCGCTCACGCTGGCGGCGCTGCTGGGGTAGCTGAAGGTACAGTTGCCGCCGTTGCCAAACGAGGTATCCAGCGTGCCGTCGGCGTTGAAGCGGTAGACGACGGGCGTGTACGCGTAGCCGCCTGCATTGTGCGATCCGGCCGCCAGGATCTTGCCATCGCTTTGCAGGAGCACCTGGTTGAGCTTGACGTTGTCGTCCGGTATCTTGATCGACCCTTGGTTGCCAAAACTCAAATCGACATCCCCACGGGCCGTGAAGCGGCTCATGGCGATGAAGTTGTTCGGCTGGTCGGGCGAGCTGCTGGCGGATGAGGTGCCGACCACCAGGAATTTGCCGTCAGGCAGTGCCAGCATGCCGGCGGCACGGTCATGCTCACCGGGGTTGGCATTGACCCAGCCTTGCCCTTTCGCAAAAGTCTTGTCCAGGGTGTGGTCGGCGTTGATACGGTAGAGGAGGAAGCCTGATTTGTCGGGTGAACCGTTGGTGTACCAGCTGCCGCCGACGACGGCTTTGCCATCGGGCAGCATCTTGTAGCCTTCGCCGAACAGGTAGTGCGGCGCGCCGCCAGTCAGCAAACTCAGGTCTAAAGTCGGCCCGAACTCGACCTGCGAGTACAAGCTGCCATCAGGATTCAGCTGGACCAGCCCATGCGGGCCGAGTCCGAGCAGTCGCCCGTTGGGTTGAACCGTGAGAAACTCCACGGATGGCGTCGGTTGGCGCAGGTCGGTGGCGCCGGTATGGCCCGCGATGAAGGCGGGTGCGGTATTGGTTGGCATAGCTGGTGAGGTAGGTTAGCCGGAATAGGGGAGGTAATCGATGCCGTTCTGGATGGAACCGATCACTTGCGCATAGTTTTCTTTGCTTTCGCTGAAGCCGATCAGCACCGTGCCCAGGCTGGCTTTCTGCTGGTCGAGGACGTCGAGCCACCACGCAAAGCCATCGTTGTCCGGTTGGCGGTGCAAGGCATACTCGTAAATCCTGGTCAGCAAATCCTTGTTGCTGGTGCTGCTGCCATACATCCGGGCGAACTCGGCTGATCTGGTGAATTCCAGCGCCACCGACTCCATGCTGAGGCCGGCGTCCACCGCCTTCAGCCAGTAGCCCAGGCCAGCCTCGTCGGGCTTGCGGTTGAAGATGGCCTGGTACAGGCGGAACAGCTGCCCGGCATTGCCGTCGATGTCGAGGGCCTTGTCGCCGTCGGCGAAATGCAGGCGCTCGACACCGGTGACGGTATCGATGCTGTTCTTGCTGCTGACGGTATAGCCTTTGGGCGTGGCGCGCACCGCGTACTCGGCGCGCTTGCCGGCGAAGTTGACGAGATCCCGGCCGCTGCCGCCGTCAATGCTGTCGTCGCCGCCATAGCCGGTGATCACATCATTGCCGGCGCCGCCGCGCAGGATGTTGGCGCCGGTCGTGCCGAACAGCTGGTCGTTGCCGCTGCCGCCGGTGGCGTTCTCGAAAACGCTGCCGTAGTTGACGGTAATTTGCCCGGCGCCCGTGATGGCCGCACCCTTGCCGCCGATGTGGTCCCAGTGGCCGGCTTCCAGGTGCAGGACCAGGTCTTTGGCCAGTCCGCTACCGTCAATGGTGTCGATGCCGGCGCCGTCCCACAGCATGTGCGAGGCGAAGTCGTTCAGCCTGTAGCTGTCATTGCCGCTGCGCAGGGCGCTATTCGGGCCATACAGGTATTGCAGGGCGGCGATATGCAAAGCATCGGCATTGGTCGAAAGCGTGGTGTCGCCATCCAGGCCCAGCGTGCGCATCAGGAATTTGTTTATCTCTGGCAGCATGCCGCTGATCGTGGTGCCTGCCGGTTTGCCGATATACAGGGCGCCACTATTGTCCGCCAGCGCGGAAAAGGCGATCTTCCCGGCCGGGATTTCGGCGGAGGAATGAATCTCGAGCCGGGCGCGTCCCGCCTGGCTGTCCGGCGTCCACTTGATGCCACTCACCGTGGACATGCTGGCCAGCAGGCCATCCAGCATGTCCTTTTCCGCCTGCGACAGTGGCGCCGCGCCGCCATCGCTGATGTACGCAACGGTGACGGTTTGCTCGGGGCCGATGAAGTAGCGCAGATCGTCTTTCAATGCCAGCGAATCGCGGGAATTCAGCAACTGCTCGATCCAGGGCGCCACTTTGCCGGCGATCAGCTGTACCGTTGTGCTGGCCTTGGCGCCCAGGGCGTCGTTCGCGGAGCCGCCGTCGCTGAAAGTCCAGTCCAGCGTGACGGACGCGTCGCCCGCCAGGTCCGCGGTGTTGCGGTAAGCGATGTTGCGCAGCACCTGGTTCACCAGCGCCTCGGTGGCGTTGGCGTTGAATTCGATACGCAGCTTGCCGTCAGCCGATTGCACGCTGCCAAGCACGACGCCGGCATACGACACGTTGCCGCCAGCGAAGCTGAGTTTGCCCCTGGCTTCAAAGAGGTCGCTGGCATTGGCGGCGCCATGGCGCTGCAGTTCGAGGCTGGCGCCCTGGTAGTTGGTCGCGGCCAGTTCCCGGTCGTGCAGGATGATGGCCGAATTCAGGGCAACCGCGGCATGCCCTTCTTTGTACGAGACCGAATTGCTGCTGCCGCTGGCAACGGCGCCGATGGTCAGGTCGGGTGTGCCATCCGCGTTGAAGCTGTGCAGGGAGAGGTGTTCGTTGCCCAGCAAGCCGCCGGACAGGAACAGCCGGCCATCCGGCAATTCCACCAGGCCTTCGGGGTAGATGTGGCTGCCCTTGCGCGCCGGTGCGCTAACCCGCCCAGCGTTTCCGAATGTCGTGTCGATTTCGCCATTGGGGCGCAAGGCGGTCATCGCCAGTTCCGCGCCCCACCATTCCTTGGCTTTCCATAGATCGACGCTGCCACCGACGACGATGCTGCCGTCCTGGCGCACCAGGACCGAGGCGGCGGTGGTACTGGCCCAGTCGCCCTGGGCCAGTTCGGCAGCGGACAGCGGCGCGCCGGGGTACGCCAGTACCTTGCCCTCGACGCCGAAGGTGGCATCGAACGTGCCATCGGGATTGAGACGGGTCACGCCGATGTAATTGTGGCCAATGCTTGCACGGGTGGCGTCGGCAGTGCTGGCGGTGACGATCTTCCCATCGGGCTGGATGGCAATGGCTTTGATGCCCGACATGTAGGAGCCGAAGGTAAAGGAGACGCTGCCGGAGCTGCCAAACGATGCGTCGGGGGAGCCGTCGGGATTGAAGCGATAGACAAGCGCGTCGTAGTTAAAGGCCCCGGTATGCGAACCGGCTGCCAGGATCTTGCCGTCGCTTTGCACGGCGACACTGGAAATGCGGACATTCTTGTCGGCGATCCTGATCGTGCCGTTGTCGCCAAAACCGTGATCGACTTCGCCATCGGCGGTGAAGCGGCTCATGGCGATGAAGTTGTCCTGCTGGATTCCCGAGTGGCCGGGCGAGGAGGTGCCGATGACCACAAATTTCCCGTCGGGCATGGTCACCATGCCGGCCGCGTCGTCGTAGTCGCCGGGGTTGGTGCTGACCCAGCCCTGGCCCTTGGCAAAGGTTTTATCCAGGCTGCCGTCGCTGTTCAGGCGATAGAGCAGGTATCCCGTCTTTTTGTACTCGGGGTAGGTGTACCAGTCGCCGCCGATGACGACTTTGCCGTTGGGCAGGAGCTTGAATCCTTCCGGACTCAGCAGGTTGTACGCGCCATCCGTCAACGAAGCCAGGTCGGGCAGGTTGCTGATCTCGGAATGAAAAGTACCGTCTGCATTGAGAAAGGTAACGCCGCCGGGGCTGCTGCCGACCAGGCGGCCATCGGGCAAGACCTTAAGCTGATGGATCCCATACGAGTTCAGGAACTGCTCGGGCGTGCTGTTGCCGGTGCGGCCAGCGATAAGAGTTGGTGCGGTATTGGTTGTCATGGTCGGGAACGAAGTACTGGACGATCAGCCCTGGAATGCGAGATAGTCGATGCCGTGCTGCATGGAGCCGATCACCTGGGCGTAGTTTTCCTTGCTTTCGCTGAAGCCATACAGCACCGTGCCCAGGCTGGCCTTCTTGTT
>NZ_JAYSCO010000109.1:0-5706 GCF_041914865.1 Pseudoduganella sp.
ATTGCCAGACCTGACCCCGAACTTCCGCGTAGAATGGGGCGATGCGAATGCTCAAGCACAAGGCGGTGGCCTTTGTGCTGGCGCATCCCCTGGACTTCGCGCTCCAGTGCTTGAGGGGCTTCCGGGCGAACCAGGGCTTGCTGCTGGCCGGCGCTGTGGCCTATTACTCGCTGCTCTCCATCGTCCCGCTGCTGATGCTGGTCGTGGTGGCGCTGTCGCATGTCATCCCGCAGCAGGAGCTGCTGCAGATTATCGGGCGCTACCTGGAATGGCTGATCCCGGGCCAGTCACAGGCGGTGGTGGCGGAAGTCGGCCATTTCCTCGAGCATCGCGAACTGGTCGGCTGGGCCCTGGTGCTGGTGATGCTGTTCTTTAGCTCGCTGGCCTTTACCGTGCTGGAAAACGCGATGTGCGTGATCTTCCTGCACCGCGTGGCGGTGCGGCGGCGCCATTTTCTCGTCTCGGCCCTGCTGCCTTACTGTTACATCCTGTTCCTCGGCATCGGCGCCCTGGTGATGACCCTGGTCGCCGGCAGCCTGCAGGTGATTGGCGAGGAGAGCGTGCGCCTGTTCGGCCGCGCCTGGTCGCTGCATGGCTTGTCCGGCGTGCTGCTCTACCTGCTGGGCCTGGCCGGGGAAGTGTTGATGCTGAGCTCGATTTACCTGGTGATGCCGGTCGGCCGCCTGTCATGGACGCATGCGCTGATCGGCGGCGTGACGGCGACTGCGCTGTGGGAGGTGGCGCGCCATGTGCTGGTCTGGTACTTCTCCACCCTGTCGCAGGTCAACCTGGTGTACGGCTCGATGACGACCGCTATCGTGGTCATGTTCAGCCTGGAGATCGGCGCCACGCTGCTGCTGTTCGGGGCGCAGGTGATTTCCGAGTTTGAGCGGGTGCTGCGCGGTGAGCAGAACAAGGCGCCGCACCGGCTGCAGACCAAAACCGCCTGTTAGGCCAGCGGCAGGGTAATCGTGAAGCGCGCCCCGCCCAGCGCCGAGACGCCGGCTTCCAGCGTGCCGCCGTGCAGTCCGACCGCCTTGCGCGCAATCGACAGGCCCAGGCCGAAACCGCCGGTATTGCGGTCGCGGCTGCGGTCCAGGCGGTAAAACGGCTCGAACACGCGCTCCCGCTCGTGGTCCGGAATGCCGGGGCCGTCGTCCTCCACCACTACCTGTACCGCGCCCTGGCCGCGCAGGGCACTGAGCCGCACCGTGCGCGTGCCGTACTTGAGGGCATTGCGCAGCAGGTTGCCGATGGCCCGTTCGAGCAGGCGCTGGTCGCCGCTGACCGTGCCCAGGCCCGGCTGCAGCTCCATCTCCAGCACCATGCCCTCGGCGGGCGGCAGGGTGTCGCGGCAGTGCGCCAGCGCGGCGGACAGGTCGAAGGGCTGGCGCTGCAGGTCCAGTTCGGCATCCAGGCGGGTCATGCCGAGCAGCTCGTTGACCAGTTCTTTCAGCTCCCGCAGGTCGCCTTCCATGGCGTTGATGCGCTTGTCCAGCGCCGGGTTTTCCGCCGCATCGCGCAGCAGCTCCAACGCGAATTCGAGGCGGGCGATCGGCGTGCGGATCTCATGCCCGACCGAGTGCAGCAGGTTGCGCTGCGAGTCGAGCAGGCGTGCAATGCGGTCGGCCATGTGGTTGATACGCTCGGCCAGCGGGTAAATACTGTCGCGCCGCTGCATATGGGCGCGCGCCGCCAGGTCGCCGCCGCCGAAGCGGTCGGCGACGTCGGACAGCTGTTGCAAGCCCTGCCAGTGCGCGCGCGACCAGACGGCAATCGGGATCAGCAGCACCAGCGCCACGATCAGGTAGCGCACCGCTTCCATCGACAGGGCGAAGCCGATATCGATCGGCAAGTCCTGCGCCACCAGCGCCTCCTCATTACTGCCGATATAGCGCTCGCCGGCCAGGTCGACGCGCCGGTAGAAAGCCTTGCGCCCGATATCCAGCACCACGTCGCCGCGTTCAAAGCCGGCCGCGTCGACCCCGGACAACTGCCTGCGCACATCGGCAAGCGGCACCAGTTCGAAGCGCACGCCCGACACTTCGCGCACCTTGTTCAGCCGGTCCAGCCACTGGTCGGCCGGGGCCTGGTCGATGTATTGCTCAAGCAGGAAGATCTGGGCTGCCGCCTGGCGCCGCGCAATCGAGTCGAGGGGGTCGCCAAACAGGCGATTAATTGAGAAATAGACAATGAATGCCGCCGCACTGATGGACAGCATCACCAGTATGAAGAAGCGGAAGAACAGGCGATTCATCAGGCGGCATTGTATAAGAATCAAGCAACAAAGAATGATTGTCGTACAAATTTGCGACAAAAAGCGTACAGCTCGCGGGGGATTTTACGGCCTGGCTTACCTAAGATCCCATTATCGAATGGGAGGGTTGGGCAATGAACAAATTTGCAACTTGCAGCGCCTTGCTGGCGTCACTGTTCCTCGCCGCCTGTGGCGGAGGCGGTGGCACGTCCGGCACAAACCGTAGCGCCAGCCAGATCGCCGTGGGCGAACCGGCACCGGGCGCCCCAGCCAAGGACGAATTCATCAAGCTGGCCCGTGCCGCCGACTGTTCCGACTTTGCCAACCGCCTGTACATCATCGACGGCAAGCAAGTGTTCTGGGAGCGTGCCGGCAACTGCGCCGATGCCTCCTACAGCCACGTGCTGTACGGACTGACCCCGCAAAACGAGCAGTGCTCGGTGAGCGACAGCATTGCCGGCCCGCGCACGTCCTGCAAGGACGAAAGCCAGCGCGCCCTGATCGAAACCATCACGCGCAACCTGGACAAGCCCGACCTGGGTACCGGCCGCAAGGTGGAGTACATCGTTTTCCCACCGAAGGACGGCCCGGTTTCCTTCGAAACGCTGGCCCACAACACCTACAGCGGCGCCTTTAATGCCGAAGAAGTGGTGATCCGCGACAACGCGGCGCTGGCGAAGTTCTGGAATGCGGTGTATGACGGCGTCAGCCCGCCCCTGGTCGTGCCAAGCGTCGACTTCAACCGCAAGATGGTGATTGGCATCGCGGCAGGCGGCTATCCGAATGGCTGCATCGACCTCGTTGTCGACAAGCTGGTGGCGAACGGCGGCGACCTGCAGCTGAACTACCACGTGGCCACGCCGCCGGACGGCGCCGCCTGCACCTTGGCAATCGTCTTCCCAGCCACCATCATCGTGCTGGATCGTATCGACGGGAAAGTGCAGTTCATTAAGGGGTAAAACGATTTAGCGGCGTGGGAATGTAATGCAATTACAATATTGCACATTCCCACACGTTGACGTTTCATATGCAAAAGTACCTGTACCTCGCCCTCGCAGGCGTTTGCGGCACGGCAGCTGCGCAAACACCGGCCACCAACCCGATGCCTGACGGCAGCCGGGATATGTACATTGGCGTGGGCGTCCAGAACGTGCCGCGCTTTGACGGCGCGCGCGACAACCGCACCTTGCCGCTGCCGGTGCTGCAGGTCCAATGGAGTAACGGTATTTTCATCGCCGGCACCACGGTCGGCATGCACCTGTCGCAAAACCCGTCGCTGGAGTACGGCCCCCTGCTGGCCATGTCGCCGCGGCGCGACCAGGACGGCTTGTCGCAGGGCGTCGGCAGCATGGGTGAAGCGTCGAACATGCACGCCAACATTACCGGCGTGAACCCGGGCGGCGGCATCGTGCCCGGCGACGACCGCGCGGCGCGCGCCAACAAGCTGCAGGGCATGGACGTCATCGGGCGTCGCCTGGTGTTTGGCGGTTTCCTGAACTATTACCTGACGCCCAAGCTGCGCCTGACCAACAGCCTGACCTATGGCGGCGGCAAAGACCACAATGGCGCACGCCTGCACACATCGCTGCAATACATCCTGGAGGACGTGGTGCCGCACCATACCGTCATCCTGTCCGCCGGCGCCTCGGTGGTCAACCGCGCCAACAACCAAACCTGGTTCGGCCTGACCAAGGAAGAAGGCGAGCGCACGGGCCTTGGCTATTACCGGCCGGGCGGCGGCGTGCAGGACGTGCGCCTGGGCGCGCGCTGGAACTGGGCGCTGGCCCCGAGCTGGATCCTGACTTCGGGCGTGCAGGTCAACCGCCTGGTCGGTGATGCCAAAGCCAGCCCGCTGGTTGAGCGGGCGACCAATGTTTCCGTTTCCACTGCCCTGGCCTACCGATTCTGATGAAGACCACGACCCTGCTCCGCGCCACGCTGCCGGCCTTGTGCCTGGCGGTGGTGTCCTGTGCCGTCCAGGCGCAGGAGGAGTGGGTCAGCTATCGCGACGCCTACAAGCAGATGGTGGTGTTCGCCAAATACGGCAAACCGAAGAACTTCCTGCAGATCCACTACCAGGTCAGCCCGCGCGACGCCTCGGCCACGCTGGAAGGCCTGCACCTGACGCTGACCGGCAAGAACACGCAACTGAACCTGCCGCTCGACGCGGCCGGCCGCACCGTCTTCCCGTTGTTGAAGGCGGCGTATGACGACAACGCCGTGCTGGCGCTGAACCGCAAGCTGCTGCACTACCGATTTGTGCCGCGCGTATCGATCATGGCGCGCAACGACGGCATTTACGAATCGGCCGACCTGCGCGCCGCCTGCGAGCAGGCGCTGGCCTACCAGCGTTATGTCGATGCTTCGTATGGAGCGAAGAAATGCAGCGGCGTACGTTTCGTCTTCGTCAACCGCGCCGACGCATTGGTACAGGTGAAATTCGGCCAGCGCGAAGCGCCGCTGCCGGTGGTGGACGGCCCCGCGTTCGAAGGCGAAACGGTGGGCAGCTACCGTACCGCGACTTACCGCTTTGCCGACTGGTCAGTGCAAGGCCAGGTCGTCAGCCAGAACACCCCGCTGGCCATCGCCCCGCTCTACGAATAAGCAGGGTCCGGCCCTTGGGCCGTACCCTGGTTTCCCGGGTTTCAGTTCCAGGCCGACGGCGAGAACAGATACCCCTCACCCCAAACGGTCTTGATCTTCTCCCCATCCGCATCATCGAACTTGCGGCGCAGCTTAGAGATGCTGTTATCGATGCTGCGATCCAGTCCATCGAACTCGATCCCGCGCATGGTCTTGAGCAGCGCATCGCGCGACAGCACCGTGCCGGCCGATTCCGCCAGCACCAGCAGCAGCTTGTATTCCGTATTCGACAGCGGACAAGACTGGCCGCGCCAGGTCACCGAACGGTCGCTGGTCGCGATGCTCAGCTGGCCGAAATTCAGCAAGTCCGCCTCCGGCTTACCCTGGCGGCGGCGCAGCAGCGCACGCAGGCGGGCCAGCAGCACGCGCGGCTGCACCGGCTTGTTGATGAAGTCATCGGCGCCTTGTTCCAGCAGCGACACCTCATCGTAAGAATCCTCGCGCGCAGTCATGATCAGGATCGGCACATCGCTCACCTCGCGGATCTGCTGGCTGACCTTCATGCCATCCATCCCAGGCAGCATCAAGTCCAGCACCACGATGTCGGGATTGGCCGCCTTGAAGCGCCCCAGCGCCTCATCGCCGCGCGGCACCACATCCACCTTGAATTCATAGCCCGCCAAATACTCCGTGACCAGCTCGGCCAGGCGCGCATCGTCTTCCACCAACATCACATGAACCATGACTATCTCCTTGTGGCGGATATTCTATAAGACCAGCGCGCCAGTGACACGCCGGCCCAAGAATTAAGACAAAGGATTACATCTGATTACAGTGCGGAAATTCGGGGTCAGGTCTGACAATCG
>NZ_JAYSCO010000110.1:0-5051 GCF_041914865.1 Pseudoduganella sp.
GGCAAGGCATGCTGCTGACCAGCCAGTCCGCGCGCGGCGCCTCCGGCCAGGTGCTCGACGTGCGCCCCGCCACGCGCGTGACGCAATCGAGCCGCCAGCTGCAAAAGGACCTGGCCGACCGCGCTCGCACGCACAAAGCCGATCTGCCGCAGGAGACCGAGAGCGACAAGCTGCCTTCCATCCAAGGCCTGGAACACACTATTGAAACCCAGGCAGCGAAGACGGGCGGTGTCGCCGCCTTCCGCACGCCCTTGATGCAGCTGGACAGCCCGGCCGGCATCGTCGCCGCCACGCCCGCCAACGCGATCCTGGCCGGCTCGCTGGCCGGCTCGGTCAGCGCCGGGACTGCGATCAACTTCGCCAGCCAGGCCAACCTGCACCACGCCGCAGCGACCGGCATCAGCCTGTTCACCTACGGCAAAGACGGCGGCATGCACCTGCACGCCGCCAGCGGCAAATGGAGCAGCCAAAGCCAGGAAGGCGCAACGCAACTGACCGCCGACAAACTGGTGACTGTGGCCAGCATCAACGCCGAAATCAACGTCGCCGCCAACAAGCACGTGCTGTTGACGACGCAAGGCGCCGCCATCCGCATCGAAGGCGGCAATATCGAGTTGAACGCGCCCGGCAAAGTGGAGTTCAAGGCCAGCAAGAAAGAACTGTCCGGCGCCGGCCAAAGCCAGCACGCCCTGCCGCTGATGCCGCGCTTTGAAGGCGAAGCCGCCGACCAGCACTTCGTCCTGAAGTCGCACAACGGCAAGCCAGTCGCCAACCGCCGCTACCGCGCGCTGACGGCAAACAAGACCATCGAAGGCTTTACCGCCGCCGACGGCCGCACCTCGATCCTGGAGGGATTCATGGGCCAGGTGGCGCGCTTCGAGCTGATCGAGGAATCGTATGACGAGCACTTCGTGCTGCGCGACCCGCTCGGCCAGCCGCTCGCCAACCTGCGCTACAAGATCCGTTCGGCCGATGGCGTAGAACTGGAAGGAGTGACGGACGACGAAGGCCGGACGCTCCTGTTCACCAGCGATAAGATCGAGAGCGTGGAACTGCTGCACGTACAAGAAGAATTTTCAGCGACGGAAGGAACCGGCTAATGCCAGATGATGCAGTTTTGGAGAAGTCCTCCACCAGCGAAAAGAGCAACACCCAAGGCAAGGAATGCACCATCGGCGAGTTCATCACCGAGGCCGAAGGCTGGAAGATCATTGAGGTAGCCGCCACATGGGAAGGTACCGAGTACAAGGCGATTGGCGCCGGCTCGCAGCGCGGCGTCAAGGGCGACTGCTCCGGCACCACCAACAAGATCTACGTCGAGGCAGGCTTCCCCTACCCTTACCAGCCGACCTTCGCGTTCGCAGGCTACGCGGCGAAGAGCCACCAGTTCCGCGAGATCGATGTCAGCAGCACGCCGATGCAAGCCGGGGACGTGCTGCTCTGGCCCGGCCATATGGCGATCTACGCCCCCTTCCCGGAGGGGCATCCGAAGCGCAATACTGGCGTGACAAAGAACGGCAAGAACGTCATGAACGATATGTACACCGCCTTTAACGACCGGCGCTACGCGCCTTATGCGCCCTACAACATCGCGGCATTCCGGCCCGACCGTTACAAAGTATTCCGCTACTTCAAGCTGAACTGCAAATGATGAACAAGCTCCGTCCAGCGCTGGCATGCGCCCTGGCATCGTGCTGCCTGGCCAGCCCGGCATCCGCCTACGAATTCGAGAATGGGGTACCGCTGACACTCGGCATGCAACAGGGCGCCCCCTATGTGCACGGCGTGCATATCAAACTGCAGGGTCATGAAGTCGATATCGCCATTGCCCTGCGCAACGATACCAAACAGCCGCAGCATGCCGGCTTCTACGCAGCGACGCCACTGTTCGAGTACCTGGGCGAAGGCGAAGAATATGCCGACAAGACCTTCCCCGAACTGAAAGTCCTCCAGGACGGCAAGCCGCTGCCGGTATCGCGCTACCCGCGCGCCTACTTCCTGGGCCAGGACATTACCGGCATCCTGCGCAAAGCCGGGATCGATCCGGTTCCACCCAACCAGGCAGACTGGAAGAAGCTGGAAAAGCTGCCCACCCTGCAGAACATCCGCATCAGCGACTGGCAAGCCAAGCTCACTTACGGATGGAGCGGACGGATAGCAGCCGGCGCATCGGCGCAGGTGAACGTGCGCTACTCCGCGTTACCGAAATTCAGCCTGGAGACCATCGACCACGAGCGCTTTACGCAGTTGGCGCAACAGCACTGCGGCGACCCGGCAAAGCTGCGCGCCCTGTTGCGCAGCATGGCGCCGGGGGAAACGCAGGTGCTCGCCGAAGTGTTCGATTTCCCGCTGCCATTCGTGAAGCTGCAGGATACCCGCGTAACGCTCGATAAGCCCCTGAAGCAGTGGATGGGCACGCGCCAGGTTGCCGCCCTTGCCTGCGGCTTCGAAGGGCCGCAGGCCATGCCGACCGACGGCATGATCCGCTCGGTCAACTACTCCATCTCCGTCCTCGTGGTCTCGCTGCTTTCGAGCGCGCCTGAAGAAGGGAGCCAGAAACCATGACCGACAGCACCCTGACCCGCGACGCGGCGCTGACGCCAACCTCCGACAAGCAAGGGCACGAAATCCTGATCTGCGCGCCGGATTGGTTCGACGAGGCGAAGACGTACAAGATCAGCAACGCCCCCGCACGCACGGCCAGCCTTGAATTCACCGGCAAAGACCTGAACTTCATGGCCAAGGTGCTGTACGCCGAGGCATCCGGCCGCATGCAGCTGCCTGACAAGGCCGACCGGGACAAGGAAAAGGCGGCGATCATGAACGTCAACCATTTCCGCCTGAACCGCAAGGGCTACCCCTCCAACGCCTACATCGCCAAGACCTTCCGCGAAGTATGCGTGGCGCCGAACCAGTTTGAGACGGTGTTCCGCGACACGGCCAAATACAAGAACGTGAACGCGGCCCCGCAGCAACTGAACAAATTCGAATGCGCCGACCTCGATGAAGCGCTGGAAGCGATCCGCGTCTTCATGGCAACCGGTCCAACCGCCGCCTACCAGTTCGACAATTTCCGCGGCTACAAGCCAGGCGGCCAGGGTACCCATATCGGGCGCTCGCGCTTCTGGCTTTCGCCCGCAGGACAAGACATGATGAAGAAGGCCCCATGAAATACAGCGCCCTCCTGATTGCCGCAGCCCTGCTGCACGCCAATGCGCACGCCGATGACCAGGGCCTGCACTACAAAGTCGGCAAGGTCGCCGTTAGCGAAAGCGCGGACACGATCGTGGTGCAGGGCGAACAGCCCATCACCCTGCAAAACCAGCCAGCCGGCCGCGCATGGCCGCCGCTCCAGCTGGACGAAGCGGGAAGGATCCATGCGGGCCCCCATATCATCGACCCCGCAACGGGGAAAAGCCTGGCCAACAGCCAGGATGCGATCCAGCTGCCAAACGGTTTGCAGGTCGCGGCCAGCGCCACCGGCTACGAGCTGCGCCACGGCCAGGCGCGTTGCACGATCGACTATCAGCAACTGGGTGCGCCGGCCGATCGCACCCCGCTGGAAGCGCTGCAAGCGTACAACGTCAACCTGGCGGCATCCGACAAATCGATCCTCGTCCTGGTCACAAACTTCCTGGAAGATGGCCAGACAGCGCGCTACCACGTGCAGCGCATCGACCCGGCGACTTGCAAGTCCACCGTCGCCGCCAAGTTGGGCGACCCGGACCTGCTGGTGGAACTGGGCCATTCGCGTCGTGGCGGCTGGTGGGTCACCGGAAGCGTCGAACAAACCCTGATGGTTTCCAAAGACGGCAGCAAATGGCGCAGGGTCAAACTGCCGGCAAAGCTGTCCGCCTTGAGCAGCAGCTATATCGTGGACGATCAGCAAATCTGGCTCGCCGCGATCCTGGGCGACATGGACAAACACCCAAACCTGCTGGTGTATTCGGCGAACGGCGGCAAGAGCTGGATCAGCCTGAAAGCAAACGATCCGCTGCTGGCGAAGATACCCGCAGGCTGGCTGGAGGGCCAGAAGCGCAAAGTCGCCTCACTCGACCCCGGCAAAAACTAGCGATGGGAAAGTAAGGCGCGCACGATTGAAAACGCACTTGCCTGAGCAGTATTTCTAAGCTGTAATAGCGATTCGCACAGTTATCGAAATGACAATCGAATGCTGGATCGCCTCACACAAGACACGCGCCTGCTGCGCCTGACGACTTGCGCGCCCCTGATAGTGGAGTGCGTGCGCGGTGAAGAAGCAATTGGCAAACCGTTCGTTTTCGACATCAGCACACTCTCCACCGACGCCGCCATTCCGCTCAAATCGCTGATCGGCCAGCCCGCCCTGCTGGAGCTGGTGACGGCCGCCGGGCCGCAGGCACTGCGCCCCTTCCACGGCCACATCACGGCCATCGAGCTGAATGCATCGAATGGTGGATTTGCGCGCTACAGCGTGCGGGTCGAGCCCTGGACCGCCTTCCTCGCGCACAACCGCGACAGCCGCGTATTCCAGGACATGTCGGTCTGCGACATCCTCGACGCGGTGCTGGGCAGCTGGCAAGGCCAGGGCGCCCTGGTGCCCGAATGGCGCTTCGATCTGGCCGACCGCGCCGCCTACCCCAAGCGCAGCCTGTGCACGCAATACCAGGAAAGCGACTGGGCCTTTGCCGAGCGCCTGATGGCCGAAGAAGGCCTGTTCTACTACTACGAGCACCGCGACGACGGCCACGTGCTGGTGATCGCCGACCATAACGGCGCCTTCCAGCCCAACACCCAGGCCAGCGTACGCTTCACCCAGCCCGGCGCAGTGATGCGCGAAGACAGCATGGACCGCTGGCGCCAGCAAGCCAGCCTGCTGACCGGCGAGGTCGCGCTGCAAAGCTGGGACTACCGCACCCTGGGCCAGCGCCCAGCCAGCGCCGGCGGCGCCGACAGCGCGAACGTTTCGGGCCCGGCCCTCACCGCGCGCGACGTGCCCGGCGCCTACGCCTACACCAGCCGCGAACACGGCCAGCGCCTGGCCGAGCGCCGCCTGCAGGCGCTCGACGTGG
>NZ_JAYSCO010000111.1:0-5017 GCF_041914865.1 Pseudoduganella sp.
GGGGACGTACCCCATTTTTTCCGCTGCGCGGAAAAATGGGGTACGTCCCCATTTTTCCCATTTTTCCACCCCACCCAGCCCTGAATTCCCGGCAGTAGAAAGAATTGAGCCATGGGCCAACAACCGGGTCTTTTTGACGACCTCCCTTATTCGCTGGAAGAGATCATCTGCGGCGTGGACGAAGCGGGCCGCGGGCCGCTGGCCGGGCCCGTGTTCGCGGCGGCCGTGATCCTGGACCGCGAGCGCCCGATCCCGGGCCTGCGCGATTCGAAGAAGCTGAATGAGGCAAAGCGCGATGAGCTGGCGCCTTTGATCCGCGAGCATGCCATCGCCTGGGCTGTGGCCAAAGCGTCGGAAGAAGAGATCGACCGCCTGAATATCCTGCAGGCCAGCCTGCTGGCCATGAAGCGCGCCGTGTATGCGCTCTCCACCGTGCCGACGCTGGCCCTCATCGACGGCAACAAGTGCCCGGTCATGCGCGTCCAGAGCATCGCCATTGTGGAAGGCGACGACAAGATCGAGGCCATCTCCGCCGCTTCGATCCTGGCCAAGACCGCGCGCGACGCGGCCCTGGTCAAGCTGCACAAGAAGTACCCGCAATACGGTTTCGACCAGCACAAGGGCTACGGCACCGCGCTGCACCTGGAACGCCTGCGCGAGCATGGCGCCTCGCCGGTGCACCGCCGCAGCTTCGCCCCGGTGCGCGCAGTCCTGGAGGGCGGCCTGTGAAGCACATTACCTCGCGCGACAACGCGCAGTACAAAGAGATCGCCAAGCTTGCCACCAACTCGCAGGCGCGCCGCAAGGCCGGCCGCAGCCTGCTGGACGGGGTGCACCTGTGCGAGACCTGGCTGGAAATGCGCGGCCATCCGCTGCAAGCGATCGTGGCCGAAGGCGCGCTGCAGCACGCCGAAGTCGGCCCGCTGGTGCAGCGCCTGGAGGCCGAGCACGCGCACATCCTGTGCCTGCCGGACCAGCTGTACCATGCCATCAGCCAGGTCGAGCATGGCGTCGGCCTGATGTTCCTGATCGAGACGCCGGAGAAGCCGGTACCGGCCGCGCTCAGCGTCAACGCCGTCCTGCTGGATAATGTGCAGGACCCGGGCAACGTCGGCTCCATCCTGCGCAGCGCGGCGGCGGCGGGTGTGAGGGAAGTGTATTGCGCGCCCGGCACCGCCTTCTGCTGGTCGCCAAAAGTACTGCGCGCCGCCATGGGTGCGCACTTCGTGCTCGACATCTACGAGAATGTGGACCTGGCGGCCCTGCAGGCCAGCGCCGGCATCGCCACCCTGGCCACCAGCGGCTATGCGGCGGAACAGCTGTACCAGCTGGACTTGAAGCGCCCCGTGGCCTGGATTTTCGGCCACGAAGGGCAGGGCGTGTCGGACACCCTGCTGAGCGGCGCCACCCATCGCGTGCTGGTGCCACACTTGGGTAAAGTGGAGTCGCTCAACGTTGCGGCCTGTGCGGCAGTATGCTTTTTCGAGCAAGTAAGGCAAAATCTGGGTTAAGAATAATATTCAGATTGGAATAGGTGTTATGGAAATTGCAAGCATGCATTTCCTGGTAGCAGAAGGCGAACCTGTCCAGCGCGAGCTCCTGGTTGGCATGCTGCGTCACCTGGGCGCCCAGCACATCACGACCGCGTCGGATGGCCTGAGCGCACTGCGCCTGCTTGAAATCGGCCTGAAGCCGCCGGTGAATATCGCGCTGATGGACTTGTCGCTGCCTGGCATGGATGGCCTGGAAGTGATCCGCCGCCTGGCGGAAGTCGATTGCCGCGCCGGCATCATCGTCATCGGCGCGCACAGCGCCGACGTGCTGTTCTCGGTCGAGACCATGGCCGAGGCCTACGGCGTGGATATGCTGGGCAGCTCGGCCAAGCCGCTCAGCTCCGCGCGCCTGCAGGAGCTGGTCGCCAATTACCGCGAACCGCCGGCCGAACCCGAGCCCGAGCCTGAACCGTTCGAATTCACGTTCGCCGAAGTGGGGCGCGGCCTGCAGGCACGCGAGTTCGACCCCTTCTTCCAGCCCAAGATCGAGCTGGAAACGGGTGCCGTGAAGGGCCTGGAGATGTTCGCCCGCTGGCGCCATCCGCAGCACGGCGTGCTGGGGCCGTCCGCCTTCGTGCCGGTGCTGGAGAGCGTGCGCCGCATCGATTTCCTCGACTGGAGCATGATCGAGAAGTCGGTGGCCGCCTGCCGCAACCTGCACGACAAGGACATTCCGATCTCGTTTTCGATCAACGTCGACCCGACCACGCTGGCACACCCGCAGTTCATCGCGCAGATCACGGCCTGCCTGGAGCGTCACCGCATCCTGCCGGACTACATTACGTTCGAGATTACCGAATCGTCGGTGCTGACCACCAACCCGCACTTCCTGGAACGCCTGCTGCGCCTGCGCATGATGGGGTTCGGCCTGGCGATCGACGACTATGGCACTGGGCGCTCCAACCTGCAGCTGCTGGCCGCCATCCCGTTCTCGGAGCTGAAGATCGACCGCAGTTTCGTGGACGGCGCCTCGCGCAAGCGCGCCATCAGCACGGTGCTGAAGTCATACCTTGGTTTGGCGCGCAGCCTGTCGCGCCAGGCCTGCGCCGTGGGCGTGGAAACCAAGCAGGACTGGGACTTCCTGCAGGACCTGGGCTGCACCTACGCCCAGGGCTTCTATATCGCCAGCCCGATGCCGGTGGAGGACATCCCCGGCTGGCTGGACGACTGGAAGCACTTCTTTTAATACACCGAGCGGTTCGGCTTGATCTCTTGCAGGATGGTGGTCGAGATTTCTTCGATCGACTTGGTGGTGGAGGAGAGCCAGCGGATGCCTTCGCGGCGCATCATGGCTTCCGCCTCGTTCACTTCATAGCGGCAGTTCTCCAGCGAGGCGTACTTGGAGCCGGCGCGGCGCTCATTGCGGATTTCCGACAGGCGCTGCGGCTCGATGCTCAGGCCGAAGATCTTGGATTTGTAGGCGTATAAGGCGGACGGCAGTTTGCCGCGCTCGAAATCGTCCGGGATCAGCGGGTAGTTGGCCGCCTTCACGCCGTACTGCATGGCCAGGTAGAGCGAGGTCGGGGTCTTGCCGGAGCGCGACACGCCAACCAGGATCACATCGGCCGACGACAGGTTCTTGTTGGACTGCCCGTCATCGTGCGCCAGCGAGAAGTTGATCGCTTCGATACGGTTCTTGTATTCCTCGCTGTCCACCACATTGTGCGAGCGGCCGATGGTATGGGTCGATTTGACGCCCAGCTCCTGTTCCAGCGGCGAGACGAAGGTCTGGATCAGGTCCATGTGCATGGCGTTGGCGCGCTGGATCACTTCCGACAGCTCGGTTTTCACCAGGGTCGAGAAAACGATAGGCTTGGTGCCGTCTTCGACCGCCACCTCGTTAATTTTGCGCACCGCATCATAGGCCTTGTCGCAGGTGTCGATGAAGGGCAGGCGCACCTGGCGGAACTTCAGGTCGAACTGGGTCAGGACCGAGTGGCCGAAGGTTTCTGCCGTGATCCCGGTGCCATCTGAGACGAAAAAGACGGTACGGAAGGAGGAGGGCAGGTCGGGGCGTTGTTCTTGTGGCATCAAAAAAGCTTTTCCAATGGATGAATCGTCAATTTCCGTCGCAGGCTGTAAAATGCTTGCCAACGGTAAGATTGTGCTGCACGGCGCCAAGAATGACAAGAACGATGCCGAGCGCACCTGCGTAAAGATTTTTATCATCAAAAAGGTGTCTTTATGACTAACGCAGCATTGAAGGAGCAGGCCGAAGGGGCGGTGTACGTCGCCTCGTTCGAAAACCTGCGCATGACGGATGTCGAATCCGTCGGCGGCAAGAACGCGTCGCTGGGCGAGATGATCTCCCAGCTGGCCGGCGCGGGGGTGCGGGTGCCGGGCGGTTTCGCCACCACGGCGCAGGCATTCCGCGACTTCCTGTCGCACAGCGTTGACGGCGGCCCGTCGCTGGCCCAGCGCATCGCCGACCGCCTGGAACACCTGGACGTGGACGACGTGCGCGCCCTGGCCGCATCGGGCGCCGAAATCCGCCAGTGGATCATCGACACGCCTTTCCAGCCACGCCTGGAAGCCGAGATCCGCGCCTTCTACGACCGCCTGGTCGCCGATTCCTCCACCGAAGTATCGTTCGCCGTACGCTCCTCCGCCACCGCGGAAGACCTGCCTGACGCTTCGTTCGCGGGCCAGCAGGAATCCTTCCTGAACGTGGTCGGTATCGACAACGTGCTGGAAGCGATGAAGCACGTGTTCGCATCCCTGTACAACGACCGCGCGATCTCGTACCGCGTGCACAAAGGCTTCACCCACGCCGAAGTGGCGCTGTCGGCCGGCGTGCAGCGCATGGTGCGTTCCGACACCGGCGCCTCGGGCGTGATGTTCACCATCGACACCGAATCGGGCTTCAAGGACGTGGTCTTTATCACTTCCTCCTACGGCCTGGGCGAAACCGTGGTGCAGGGCGCCGTCAACCCGGACGAGTTCTACGTGCACAAGCCAATGCTGGAGCAGGGCAAGTCCGCCGTGATCCGCCGCAATATCGGCTCCAAGCTGATCAAGATGGAATTCACCAACGAAGCCAAGGCTGGCCGTTCCGTGAAGACCGTCGACGTGCCGATCGAGCTGCGCAACCGCTACTCGCTGAACGACGCCGAGATCGTGGAACTGGCCAAGTACGCCATGATCATCGAGAAGCACTACGGCCGCCCGATGGACATCGAGTGGGGCAAGGACGGCCGCGACGGCAAGCTGTACATCCTGCAGGCGCGTCCTGAAACCGTGAAATCGCAGCAGAAGGCCACCGACTCGCAGCAGCGCTTCAAGCTGAAGTCGAGCGGCACCGTGCTGACCTCCGGCCGCGCCATCGGCCAGAAGATCGGCGCCGGCCCTGTGCGCGTGATCCGCGATCCAAGTGAAATGGAACGCGTGCAGCCGGGCGACGTGCTGGTGGCCGACATGACCGACCCGAACTGGGAACCGGTGATGAAGCGCGCTTCCGCCATCGT
>NZ_JAYSCO010000112.1:0-1780 GCF_041914865.1 Pseudoduganella sp.
TCGTGGTCCATCGGTCCCTGTGCCATGGCTGCCTCCCTGAGGTTTGGTGAGGCTTCGACAGTCGGCGCGCCGCCGTGTTCCGCAGCAGGCGAAAAAAAAGCCAACGCCGTAGCGTTGGCTTGTGAGGAACCGGTTGACGCTACCTGACGCGGCCGCGGAAAACGAGGTTGACGATGGCCAGCAGGATCACGGCGCCGAGGAAGGAAACCCCCAGCGACAGGATGCTGAAATCGTCCGTATTGATGGTGCCGGTGCCAAACAGCGGCGACAGCAGCCAGCCGCCCAGCAGGGCGCCGACTATACCCACTACCACGTTCAGGAACACGCCTTGCTGCGCGTCCGTTTTCATGACCAGGCTGGCCAGCCAGCCCAGGATACCGCCAATAACAATCCAGATAATGAAATTCATATCGCCCCCCCTGTTGTTAGTGATTCCAGTGTAGGCCAGGCGCGCGGCGCGATTCCGTGCGCGAACGTACAGATATGGCGGGCCGGGCGGCCTATTGTGTCCGGGACTCAAGCCAGAAAGGGGAATTCGCATGAACACTGCAGACAAGCAATCCCGCATGGTGACCGGCCTGTTCCGCGACCGCGACAGTGCCGAGCGTGCCTGGCAGCACGCCACCTCCCGCGGTTACGGGAAGGACGACATCAACGTTGTGATGAGCGACGACACGCGCCAGCGCCACTTCAGCGGCGGTGTGGAAACCGAGCTTGGCACGAAAGCCGGGGAGGGCGCGGGCATTGGCGCCGGCGTCGGCGGTGCGATCGGCGCCGCGCTGGCGGCGGTGGCGGCCGTGGGTACCACGGTGGTGCTGCCGGGCCTTGGCATCGTGGTGGCGGGCCCGCTGGCCGCAGCGCTGGCCGGCGCCGGCGCGGGCGGCGTGACCGGCGGCCTGGTGGGCGCGCTGATCGGCGCCGGCATGCCGGAGGAGCGCATCAAGCCGTATGAGGAAGGCATCCGCAACGGCGGCATCCTGATGGGCGTGCACGCGCGCGACGACGCCGACGCAGCCGACATCGAGCGGCGCTGGAAGGAGAACGAAGGCGAGCACGTGATTGGCGTAGGCGTCGGCACCACCGGCGGCGCGCTGGCCGGTGCTGCGGCTGGTTCGCCGGCCGGCCCCGCTGGCATGGTGGCGGGCGCCGTGATTGGCGGCGTAGCCGGTGCATACGTCGGCAAAGGGGCGGCGGAAATCGTCAACCCGAAGGCCGAGGACGATGACGACGACCACAATCTCGCCACGGGCATCGGCGCCGGCGGCGGCGCCGCGGCCGGTATGGCGGCAGGCGCCGTGGGCGGCCCGGTCGGCATGGCAGCGGGCGGCGCCATCGGCGCGCTGGCTGGCGGCATGGCAGGCCAGGGCATCGGCACCCTGCTCAATCCGAGCGAAGAGCGCGTGTACTGGCAGGACCATTACCGCAACGAGTCCTACTTCAACCCGAATTACGACTACGACGACTACGAGCCGGCCTACATGCTCGGCTACACCGCACGCCAGCGCTACCGTGGCACATGGGACGAGCTGAAAGACCAGCTGGAACGCGATTGGGAAATGGTGAAAGGCAAATCACGCATGGCGTGGGAGCACGCCAAGGACGCGGTGCGCGCCGCCTACGAGAAAGAAGTCCCGTAAGCACCGCGCCCGCCGATGCGAAATGTCCGTCTTGGGGTCAGGAAGAAAAGTGGACATTTCGAATAAATGTCCACTTTTCTTCCTGACCCCGAAGTGGTCAGTTCGGCGGGGGCTTACGGGGCGGCGGTGGGTTCGACCTGGTT
>NZ_JAYSCO010000112.1:1790-4278 GCF_041914865.1 Pseudoduganella sp.
CACACCCCCGCCCCGCCCCCCCCCCCCCCCCCTTGCACCCCGGGCGGTGGGGGCCCCCCACTAAACCGCCCACTCCACCACCCACCCCCCACTTTTCTTCCTGACCCCGAAGTGGACATTTCTGCTGGGGATTACTGGGCGGCGATGGCTTCGACCTGGATGGCGAGCTTCACTTCCGGGGCGAAGGCGGGGGTGGCGTAGTTCAGGCCGAAATCGGTGCGCTTGAACTCGGCGGAGGCGTCGGCGCCGCATACTTCACGCTTCATGCGCTGGTCGATGATGCACTTGAACTTGTTGACCTTCAGGTTGACCGGCTTGGTCACGCCCAGCATGGTCAACTGGCCTTCCACTTCCACCAGCTGCTCGCCTTCGAACTTGAACTTGGTGCCTTTGTAGGTCACGGTCGGGAATTTCTCGACGTTGAACATGTCGGCGCCCTTGGCGTGGCTGTTCATCTTGTCCAGGCCGAAGTTGATGGAGGCGGCGTCGATGGTGATTTCCATGCTGCCGGTCTTGGCCGCACGGTCCATCTGGATCACGCCGCTGGTCTTGTCGAACTTGCCGCGCCAGAACGAGATGCCTTTGTGGTCGGCTTCAAAGCTCGGGTAGGTGTGGGTCGGGTCGATGTTGTAGGTGCCGGCGTGGGCGCCGACCGCAGCAACGGCCAGCAGGGCAGCGGTGATGAACTTCAGTTTCATTGGGTCTCCATCCAAAGGTTATTGAGCTACTACGTGGAACTTGATGGTCACTTCATCGGCGACCATGCTGGTGTCTTTCCATTCGCCTTCGCCAATGTTGTAGGCCAGGCGTTTGATCGGCAGGGCGCCTTCGAACACTTGCTTGCCGCCTTCGGTCTTGATGGTGATTGGGAAGGTCACATCGCTGACCTTGCCTTTAATGCTCAGTTTGCCAGTGACGTTCAGCTTGCCCGGGCCGGCGCTTTTGATCGCGCTCGAGGTGAAGGTGGCTTTCGGGAATTGGGCCGAGTTGAACCACTCTTTCTTGGCCACTTCCTTGTTCATTTCCGCCTCGCCCAGGTCCAGGCTGGCGGTCTCGACTTCGACGGTGGCCTTGGAGGTGTCGGGCGCAGCGGCGTTGTAGTCGATGACAATATTGTGCTTCTTGAACTTGGACTCGATCGGTACGTTCATTTGCTTGAACACGGCCGAGACGCTGGTCTTGGCGGGATCGGTCTTCAGTACGGCGGCGCTGGCGGCGGCGGCCACGGCCAGCAGTGCGGCCAGTAATACGCTTTTCTTCATTTGGTGTGGCTCCTGGTTATGGCAGCATGCGCTTGAGCAGGCCGTCCTTGTCGATGAATTGGTGTTTCAGCGCTGCCAGCACGTGGCCAACCACGACGGCGGCCAGCAGCATGTTCAGCCAGTAATGTACCGGTTTCAGCACTTCCTTGAGGGCCGGGCTGGCTTCGAACAGGGAGGGGATCTGGAACAGGCCCAGGTAGACCACGGGCACGCCGGCGGCGGTGGTGTACAGGTAGCCGGAAACCGGGACGGCGAACATCAGGATGTACAGGAACCAGTGGCCGGCTTCGGCGGCTTTCTTCTGGTTCTGGCTCATGCTGGCGGGCAGGGCGGGCGGCTGCTGCTTCAAGCGCCACAGCAGGCGGATGGCGGCCAGGGCGAGCACGGTCATGCCCAGCCATTTGTGCCAGGAATAGTATTTGAGCTTGGTGGGGGTGAGCCCGGGGATGTCGGTCATCACCAAACCGAGCAGGAAGGCGGCGATGATCAGCAGGGCGATCAGCCAGTGCAGCAGGATGGCGGGTTTGGTGTAGCGGTCCATTGCGGGCCTTTGGTAATTAGTACGTGTTAGGACTAAATATACCAGAGGTCGCTTTTTGTTGCTTACGGCTTGCTTAAAACCCGGTAAACCAGGGTCTGACCCGCAGGGTCAGACCCTGAATGATCTTGCTGCTGACGGTTCGGGTTTGGGCTTTTGACGTTCGGCGAACGTCAAAGGCTTTACCCCCTCCCCCCAGCGGTGGAGCTGACGGGGTCTGACCCTTGGGTCAGACCCCGGTTTGCCGGGTTCAGATGGCCTTAGCCAGCGCAGCAGCAATTCCAGTATAGTTAGCCGGCGTCATAGCCAGCAGCAGGTCTTTCGCGTCCTGCGGGATGGCCAGGCCGCTGATGAACACCTGCAGCGCTTCCTTGGTAATACCTTTGCCACGGGTCAGCTCTTTCAGCTGCTCGTACGGGTTTTCGATGCCGTAGCGGCGCATCACGGTTTGCACCGGCTCGGCCAGCACTTCCCACGACGCGTCCAGGTCGTCGGCCAGGCGCTGCGGGTTGACTTCCAGCTTGTTCAGGCCGCGCAGGCAGCTGTCATACGCCAGCAGGGTGTAGCCCAGGCCCACGCCGATATTGCGCAGCACGGTGGAGTCGGTCAGGTCGCGCTGCATGCGCGAGACCGGCAGCTTTTCGGACAGGTGCTTGAGCACGGCATTGGCCAGGCCCAGGTTGCCTTC
>NZ_JAYSCO010000113.1:0-3394 GCF_041914865.1 Pseudoduganella sp.
ATCGTCAAACGCCCACACTTATCGACTGTTGATTTTTAAAGATCGCTGCTTGTTTCGACAAAGCGTTGTGTTTGTCAGCAGCACAGAAGCGAGATTATGCGGCGTTTCGTACAGCTCGTCAACCCCTCACTTCTTTTTCGCTTCGCTGCGCTGTGTGCGCTGCGTTGCGAGGGACAGAACTATAGCAATCCAGCCACACTTCCGCAAGTGCGGCGCGCGAAAAAAATTTGGCAGTTGCCTGCCGCCTTTCAACAACAAAGTAGCATGCGCATAACAACTGTTACCTGGATGGGCGCATAATTTTATGGAAGCACCTGCTGACAGGCACTACCATGAAAGTCCTAGCTTACTGTGCGTTGCTGACCGCCATCCCGGCGCTGGCAGAGGTGCCGGCCCCTATCACGGCCGTACACATCCTGGGCCAGGGGCAGGCGCGCCAGGTGCAGAACATCACGCGCGACGACCTGGCGGCAGCCCTGCCCGGCGCCAGTCCCCTGAAGACGCTGGAGAAACTGCCTGGCGTCAGCTTTCAAGCGGCCGACGCGTTTGGTTCCTACGAGTGGTCGACCCGGATTGGCATCCGCGGCTTCAGCCAGGGACAGCTTGGATTTACGCTGGACGGTGTTCCGCTTGGGAACATGAGCTATGGCAACAATAACGGCCTGCATATCAGCCGCGCCATCACGACGGAGAACCTGCGTCAGGTTGAACTGTCGCAAGGCACCGGCGCCGTGGGCACCGCCTCCTCCAGCAATCTGGGCGGGACGGTCCAGTTCTTCTCCGCCGATCCCGCAGGCCAGCCTGGCGTCAGCGCAGTCCAGGCGGCAGGCAGCCATCACACGCGCCGCACAATGCTGCGCTACGAAAGCGGCGATGGCTGGTACGCCAGCGCCGTCCGCCAGCATGCGGAAAAGTGGAAAGGCAGCGGCCCGCAAGACCTGCGGCAGTTCAATGCGAAGTATTTGAAGCGCAGCGGTCCGTTCGGCGTCCGCGCCTTCTACAATTTCGCCGAACGCGCTGAAACCGACTACCAGGACCTGTCCCTCGACATGCAGCGCCGCCTGGGCTGGATGTGGGATAACTACGCACCTGATTGGGAACGCGCTGTGTTGGCGGCACGCGGCATATTCAGCGGCGGCGTTAACAACCTCGATGACGGATACTTCGCGGCACGCGGCTTGCGGCGCGATCACCTGGCCTACGCAAGCCTTGGCTATGCGCCCGGGAACGGCAACTGGACTGGCAGCGCGACAGCCTACTACCATCGAAACCGCGGCCAGGGCCATTGGTACACGCCATACACGCCGACCTCGCCCAACGACCCGATCTCCATCCGCACGACCGAGTACGCCATCAACCGGCGCGGCGTACTGGCCGAAGCCAGCCGCGTAGCCGGCCGCCATACCATCCGGGGCGGTGTCTGGATCGAGCGCAATGTGCACGACCTGGCGCGCCGCTACTATGCCGCGACCGGCCCGGAGGATACCAACCGCTTCCTGGCCAATCCATTCCTCACGGCCTTTAACCAACGCTTCGATGTAGACACTGCGCAGTTCCATTTGCAGGACACCATGCGCTTCCTGGATGAACGCCTGCAGTTGGTGGCCGGCGTCAAGCACCCCAGCGTGACGATCGACGCGGCCAGCATGAATGCGGTGCGCGCTGCCGGAACACTGAAGTCGCGCAAGGCCCTGCTGCCGCAGGTGGGCCTGGTGTTCGACGTGAATCGCGAACTGGATCTATTTGCGTCGCTGGCAAAGAATATGCGCGCTTTCGAGCCCGGCGTGTACGGGCAATTCTCACAGAGCCAGGAAGCGTTCGATCTGGGCGCCGCCCGGCTGCGCCCCGAAACTTCAGTTACCGCGGACGCAGGCCTGCGCTACCAAAAGAGCGGCGTGGCCGCTTCGCTTGGCCTGTACGCGACCGGCTTCCGCAACCGCTTGCTCAGCGTAGCCACTTGCGCCGGCGTGGTGGGCTGCCCCAACACCGTGGTCAATGTTGGCCGCGTCTCGGCCCGTGGCGTGGAAGCCGCGCTGCATTGGACTCCGCAGCGGCACTGGAGCTGGTTCAATTCCCTGACGTTCAACGACGCCCGCTACCGCTCCGACTACCTGGATCAGGGCAGGCTGGTGGAGGTCGCCGGCAAGCGCGTGGTCGATTCACCGCGCCTGATGTGGCACACTGAAGCGGCGTATGATGATAAGAAGCGCTTCGCGAGGCTGACGGGAAAGTACACTTCCGCGCGCTACTACAGCTATACCAACGATGGCCGCGTCCCGTCTTTCGCTGTCTGGAACCTGGCTGGCGGCTACCGCTGGAATACATGGCAGGTACAGGTGCAGGTCGCGAATCTTTTTAATAAGCGCCACTTCGCCACGATCGGCTCCAACCAGTTTGTCGCCAGCGATCCGGGCGGCGCCTTCCCGACCCTGCTAACGGGTGCACCGCGCGAGGTCTTCGTCAGTATTGGCTTCAAGCTTTAAGAAGGGACGCTATGAAGCACGCATGGTTGGCAGGCATCCAGCTGGCAGGCGCCTTTGCCTTTGCCGGCAATGCACCCGCCGGCATAAGCCAAGTCGCCATTTGCGAAGACGAGAACGAATGGCCGCCCTATGTCTACCGCCAGCGTACAAGCGATGGCCGGCCGGGCAGGCTGACCGGTTATGCGGTCGATGTGGTCAATGAGATCTTTGCCCGGCATGGAATCCGCTCCACGCTGGAGCTGCTGCCGTGGCCGCGCTGCCAGGCCGTTGCCATCCTCGGCAAGCAGTACCAGATGGTGCTGAACCTCACTTACAACCCGGAGCGCATGCGTAACTTCCTGCTGACGCGCGCCTATTACTCGACGAATACCTATTACTACTACTCGCGGCGCCAGCACCCGAAAGGCCTGAAGATCATGTCCCCGGCGCACCTGCACAACCACCGCGTGTGCGGCATCCATGGCTATAACTACCTTAACTACGGCCTGGCGCCGAGCGAAGTGGACCAGGGGGCGCGCGACTTCACCTCTTTGATCGCCAAGCTGCACGCGGGGCGTTGTGCCCTCTTCCTGGAGAAGCATGAGGTGATGGCGGGCTTCAGCGTTATCGGCAAGGACTACCTGGGCGATCGCGAGCTGGCGGGCGAGCGCGTGCCGGGCATGCGGCCGACCCCGTTTTACATTGGTATCTCACGCAAGTATGAACACGCGCATGAGCTGCGCTCGCTGGTCGACGATGAACTGCTAAGGATGGAGGAGACTGGGCGATTGGCCGAGATTTGGCGCAAATATGCCAGGTAGGCGGGAACGGGACTGGAAAGCAAAAAGCCCGCTAACACACGTTAGCGGGCTTTTTAAATAAGAGCTTGACGATAACCTACTTTCACACTGGTTGCAGCACTATCATCGGCG